>NZ_JAUBTS010000109.1:0-12055 GCF_036705105.1 Microcoleus sp. B9-D4 | reverse complement strand
GGGATTTTAAAGTCCCAAAAGCCTTTCGATCCTAATTATTTACTTGCTACCCCTTGACAGGTCAAGACAGTATCTACAGCAATTTATTCCTTCTTCCTTCTTTCTTCTTTCTTCTTTTTAACAAATGACTAAAATTCACGTTGCGATCGCGATTCTGTACCAAGATGGCAAGTTTCTCTGTCAGTTGCGAGACGATATTCCTCATATCAGGTATCCCGGACATTGGGCTTTGTTTGGTGGACACTTGGAACCGGGAGAAACTGCCCAAGTGGCTGTATTGCGGGAATTATCAGAGGAAATTGGCTATGCTCCTGCAAGTGTTTCTTTTTTCTGTTGTGATGTCGAAAAAGATGTCGTTCGCCACGTTTTTCATGCACAACTTAGTGCTGATGTCAAGGATTTAGTTTTGCTTGAGGGTTGGGATATGAAGTTGTTGACACCCCAGCAGATTCGGGCGGGAAAATGCTTTTCTGAGCAGTCAGGAGATGTGCGACCTTTTGGCATTCCTCACCAGCGTATTTTATTGAATTTTATTGAGTCGATTTGAAAAAATTTCCGCGCACCCTACATGGCAGAGGTTTGAGCAGGGAGATATTCGTAAGGTGCGCCCGGTCGTGCACCCTACATTGCAGGGGGTTTAACAGTTAAGAGCGAGCCGCAATCATTCCCGTTTGGCGCGCGTAGTCAAACAACCCTCCGGCATCTATTACTGGCCCTACTTCTCCTAAAGGTTTGAGCGAGAAAGTTCGATCGAGAGTGTGGTTAACAATTACCTCTGCTGTAAAGTCGATCGTCACTTCTTGGCCGGTTACAAACAAGTCGCAGAGCCGCTCGACTGATTCGATCGGGTACAATTCGCCAGTAGCCGAGCAATTGCGAAAGAAAATGCGTGCGTAAGACAAAGCCACCACCGCTGTGACGCCAGCGGCTCCCAGAGCGATCGGAGCGTGCTCCCGCGAAGAACCGCAGCCAAAATTTTCGCCCGCTATGATAATCGGATACCGGGTTTTCTGTTCACCGGATTCGATAAACTTACCGTAGCGATCGGGCAACCCAATCATAGCGTAACTGCCTAGTTTCTCGTACTCGTCCGGCTTCGAGGGAACCAGGGTCAGGTATTCTGCCGGGATAATTTGATCTGTATCGATGTTGTCGTCTACAACAAAAATTTGACCGCTAATTACTTTACCCATAGTTTATTTCCTGTTAGCCTCGCTCGATGCTGTGGTGATAATTTTAAGTGGATCGGTATGCAAGATTTGCATCTGTTCATTTTAACCTGGCAGTGTCAGTGATAACCTGTATGAGTAAAAATTAGATCCGAGACTTTGGGTTAATAATTAACAATTGCTAAGCGTCAAGATAGTTTTATGGCAAATCCAATAGATGACATTGCTCGACAAGCTCGCGAAGGCTCGGTTGCATCGATTATTCAAATCCTTAATGACGAACTGGCACAGGTAGGGGTGAGGGCCCGAGCCGTGTTTGCAGACGGGGTGCTGCAACTGCTGTGCGAAGCTGCAACGCCCCAACTGCTCGAAGAGTCGAGTTTGGTCGATCGAGTCCGAGAAATTTTGGAACGCATTTCGCCCCACAATATTCGCCGAGTCAACATCAACAGCCGGCTTGTCCGAGAACACCAACTGCTGTGGCTGGAAGAAATTAGCCGCGATCCCGAAAATCAACTGTTGTGGTCTCAAGAAATTAAACTCCGAAAGCCGAATTTGTTCAAGCGTTTAGCTCTGAGCAACCATCACGAACGCCAAGCTCTCGCAGGCAAGCGGGCTTTGCCGAGAATGGCTATACCTCGATCGATGCAGCAACCGCGACAATTTCAGCGCGGTATCGTCGGCGGCATCAGCTTGACCGTGCTGTTGCTCGCTGCAGCGGCCGCCATTCACAAAGGACTTAATTCCCAAGTGCCAAACAGCACCCAAGCCAGCACCCAAGCAGTTGCCAGTGCCCCTCCCTCGGAGGCAAAACCTGCTTTGAAAATTTCTAAGGAGACTGTTAATTCTGCTGTTGACTCTTTTGCCCAAGCAGTGCGAGTAGCCGAACAAGCAGCCACCGAGGGCAAAACCGCTCAATCTCGCGAGGATTGGTTATTCGTAGCTGCTAAGTGGCAGCAAGCTTCCGATTTGATGGCGGCCGTGCCTTCCAAGCATCCCCGCTACACAACGGCTCAGAACCGGACGGCACTTTACCGCCAAAATAGCGATAAAGCCCAACAGGAAGCACAAAATAAGTAAGCAGGTCAGTCGGATAAATTTAACCTTAGAGTTCGCCATGCTGCTCTAGGTGTTGTGAAAAATGAGTTTTTGAGTCAAAACTCGGAAACTCTCAGCTATGTTATGAGTGATAATTTGGGGATTTTGAATTTTTGCGATCGGCGTTACTCGATCGGCGGATTTGTATCACAATAAAAATTTGCTAGTATCACAAACTTAAATAGGAAACATCACACAGTGAGAAGATGAGTGTCACTAAGCGGTCTCTAGAAAAGCTTCAAACTACTAATAACCGTCAAAATTAGCGGCAATGGGATTGATTATCATCCGGTCAAGGATGGCAAAGTTCATCCCGTACAGATCCAAGCGTAGAAAACAGGAAAATAGAACTCGGTCATATCTGGGTATATTTTTACATATCGAGTCACCCGCCGATCGGCTGCACAAACACAGAAAACAGGCTCAGAACAGTCAAGCCGACAGTTATGGAGAGGTTCTAGATTGGCAGCGGGAGCCGGCTCAAACATCTTAGAATAAAGGCTTGGTTGCCATGATCGATCGCCAGGGAAATCAAGACTTTACTTCGATCGACCGATCGCCGTCAGAGTCTTGCACTTTGCATTTACCGCAAATCGCAGAACCAGTATCAGTCCAAAACTTTTTGGATCGTCTTATGCAGTTCCAGGTCGATCCTGCCCTTCTTGGGCGACAAATTTGCCAAATTCTCGCCACCAGCTTTGATCGAGAACTCCTGCTGCTGCAAATAGCCAATACTTTGGGGGTTGCATGGGGGGCAGATTTCTGTTTGCTTACTGCTGTGGTTGACCACAAAGCAGTAAATCCAAATGCTTGCTGGCCTCATAGGAGCGATCGCCCCTATGTGGCCGGTGCTGCAGATTCGACTCAAACACCGGAAAACCCCCAAACCACAAGCTTAAAATCGCCTAGCATATCACTCGAACATCCCGCTTGGGCAAACGTCCTAGCAGACGGTGAGATAGTCGCCATATCTGACTATCTTGATATTCCGGCAGCTTCATCGCCCCATTCCCCTGTGACTGCGCTGCCTTTTCGGGCAATTTTGGCCGGACCTGCGCGATTTGGAGGGGCTGTAAATGGCATGATGATTCTTGGTAAGTCGCAACCTCACGAGTGGTCGGTAGCCGATCGGCTGCGCCTTGAAGCAGCATCAGACGCGATCGGCTGCGCGATTTCTCACATTCAAAAAACTCAAGAAATTGCCAGCTTAAACGAACAGTTACAGCGACAAGCTAAATACAAAAATCTACTCATGTCAGTTGCGGCCTCGATCGACACAGATTCAGAAGTCGATCGAATATTGCAGCAAGTTATTGAAAATACCGTCGATACCCTGGAAGTAGATAGAGGCCAAATCCTCCTATTGAAATATACAGATCCTCTATTTACAACTCGCTCCCCCAATCAAACTCCCAAAGCGAAAGTCGAATTAGTTGGCGAATCAGTTGTCAAAAAAGTTCCCAACAAACAGCCAATAGCACAAAGCGTTGCCGGAAAAAAAAGATCAACATCCAAAACAAAGAACAAATATAAAACCGCTAATTCCCAATCCAAAACCCCCAACTCAAAACCAAATAACTCTCCCGCTTTTTGGCTGTCAGAATCTAATTTGTGCCACCAAGCATTCCACAGCGCACCCAAACCCCTAGCCCTCGTTGACGCAGGCGAATTAATCGCCAAAGAACAAGAAGCAGCCACAGAAATTTTGAAACTCCAAGGCATTCGCGGCTTGCTGCTGGTTCCCCTCACGGGCGGTAGCTGCCAGGAAACAGTTTTGGGTT
Source organism: Microcoleus sp. B9-D4 (assembly GCF_036705105.1). Lineage (NCBI taxonomy): Bacteria > Bacillati > Cyanobacteriota > Cyanophyceae > Oscillatoriales > Microcoleaceae > Microcoleus > Microcoleus sp. B9-D4. Next base: position 8,007 of record NZ_JAUBTS010000109.1, on the reverse strand, counting down.
TCTTGGTTTTGCAGAACTCGAAGCCGCGCACTTGGAACCCGGAAGAATTAGAAGTTCTCGAATCAGTCACCGCTCAAGCGAGCAAGATGATTATCCAAACTCAAAGGCTTAAGGAATTGCAAAGCGTAGTCTTCGACAGAACCGCTCAGTTGCAGCAAAGTCTCGACCTGCAAGGGAAACTGTACGAACAATCTGCCAATCAGCTAGAGCAAATGCGGAAATTGAAGCTGATTAAAGACGAGTTTCTCAGCACTCTGAGTCACGAGTTGCGTACCCCTTTAACAATCATGAAGCTGGCGATTCTGATGCTCAAACAAGCTGAACTGCCGTCAGCGAGTCGGACTAAGTATCTCGACATTCTAGAACAGCAGTGTTCTAAGGAAACTGCTCTGGTTAACGATTTGCTGGCCCTCAAGCAGTTTGAGCCTCAGCAAGTCCCGATTTCTCTAATCAAAATCGATCTCAACCTTTTATTTCAAGATTTAGTTGGGGATTTTGAAAAACAGTGGGCGGATAAGCAATTGACTCTTAAGGTGGATTTGCCCAAGTTGACCCCTTGCTGGGAAACTGACCCGGACATTCTCAATCGGGTACTGCTGGAACTGCTGACGAATGCTGGAAAATACTCTGCTTCAGGAACGGCGGTAGTTTTGGAGGCGTCTGAGGCAGCCGGCTATATTGTCCTGAGCATTTCTAATTTCGGGCCCGGCATTTCTGCTGCTGATTTGCCCCACATCTTTGACAAGTTCCGCCGTGGCGCTGGCATTACTGACCAAGCTATCGCCGGTACGGGTTTGGGTCTGGCTCTGGTAAAGTCTTTAGTGCAGCACTTGAATGGTACTATTGATGTATCTAGCTGTCGGGCCGAAAGTTCCGAAGCTGACGAGTTGTGGCGTACATCTTTTACTCTGACTCTGCCGCAATTTCCAGCGGAACTCTCTAATCTAGAATAATAGTTTGGTGGAAAAGTGGTTATGAATTGGCAACGAACAGACTAAGACTTGCCTTTCTAGGGAGATTTGGATTTGGCAAACGCTATCGCATCCTCATTGTTGATTTGTTTGTCTGGTTTCCGATCTAAATTGCCGATTCTCCATTGCTGATTTTCTCCAGGACTTATATTCTGTAGGGTTATTGGCCTGTAATTAGCGCGTGTTTGTAGTGAGTACGACAGTCCTCTATTTATGAATCAATCAAAACTTGTATTACTTACTAGGAACTTAATTATAATTGTATAATCGGAGATAATATTACGCAGTATAGACCCAAGAAACTGAGTTTTTTAACTGTTTCAAAGGCCTGCCACCCGTCTTTTAGTAGAAGCGGGTTTCTACGTCCTGGATTGTCCCTAAAAAATGTCACGGTGCATGGAATTCGATCGCCAATATTATGCTCACAAAAGCTGCACCTAAAACCCTGCGTTGGCAACGTTCTAAATATTCGCCACTGGCACGGCAAATAGACATTTTTGCAGCGGCGGGAAAGTTTATGTTTTTTTTGTGGTGGGACGCACTGCTACAAAATAATTCGCCTCAAACTAGAAGAATTCGCGCTCATTGGTTGGTGAATACTTTGCTGAATTTAGGCCCGACTTTTATTAAAATCGGCCAGTCTCTCTCGACTCGGGCGGATTTGTTGCCACTTGAGTATGTGAAGGAACTCGAACAGTTGCAGGATCGGGTTCCTCCGTTTAGTTCCGAAGAGGCGATCGCTCTTGTAGAATCAGAGTTAGGCAAGGATATTTATGCTTTGTACCGCGATTTTGATCCGTCGCCAATTGCTGCTGCGAGTCTGGGACAGGTGCACAAAGCAAGGCTGCACACCGGGGAAGATGTGATTGTAAAGGTGCAGCGTCCGGGTTTGGAAAGTTTATTTGATTTGGATGTGAAGGCGGTGCGCCAAGTGATGCGTTTTTGCGATCGCTATTTGCCGGGGACGCGCAAGTACGACCTAGAATCTATTTATCACGAGTTTTTTAAGATTTTATATCAAGAAATTGACTACGTGCAAGAAGGTAAAAATTCCGATCGCTTTAGCCATAATTTTCGAGAATATCCTCAGATTATTGTCCCGAAAGTCTACTGGCAATACACTACTAAAAAAGTGCTAACTCTAGAATACGCACCCGGTATTAAAGTAGACGATCGCATTAGTTTAGAGGCGATTGGAGTCGATATTGTGAAACTCAATCAACTCGGAATTTGCTGTTATTTGAAACAGTTGTTAATTGACGGTTTTTTTCAAGCTGACCCCCATCCTGGAAATTTGGCGGTGACAGAAGATGGTAGCTTGATTTTTTACGATTTTGGGATGATGGCGGAGGTGAAGTCTCTGGCTAAAGACCAAATGGTCAAGACTTTTTTTGCTGTGATGAGAAAGGATACTGACGAGGTACTCAATACTTTAATTACGATCGGCTTGGTTGAGCCGATGCCGGACATGATGCCGGTACGCAGGTTGATTGCTTTTCTGTTGGATAAGTTTATTGATAAGCCCATCGACTTTCAAGCTTTTAATGAAATTAAGAACGAACTTTACATCATGTTCGAGCAGCAACCGTTTCGCTTGCCCGCAGAAATGATGTTTATTGTCAAGTCGGTAACGACTCTCGACGGCATTGCTAGAACTCTCGACCCTGACTACAATTTCCTAGCATCTGCTCAGCCTTTTGTCAAGAGTATTGCTGTCAGCAAGGGGCGGGGAAATGCGATCGGAGAATTGGCAAGGCAAGCGCGAAGTTTTATTACATATAAGTTACGGCAGCCGAGCAAATCGCAAGTTTTTCTCAAGCGTTTGGAGCAGCGAATTGAAGAGGGCGAACTGCAAATTAGAGTGCGAAATCTAGAGAGCGAAAGAGCCTTGAAACGCATTAATTTAGCCCTGAAAACTCTAATTTTCGCTTGTTTGACTGGTTTTGTCTTTTTGTCGGGTGCAGTGCTGCTAGTGGGCGGATATCAAACGGGGGCGATCGCAGCTTTTGCTGTTTCGGGATTCGGTGGCTTGTTTGTGTTGCGCTCGTTGTTAGACTTGTTGGTTAAGGAAAAGCTCGATCGAATGGTTGATCGATAAATATACTGGGTAATGGGGAATTGCGTTCGTAAGCTGCTACGCATTTAAATTGAATCCAGATCCGAGTTCTCCGGCCCGTTCTACAATAGCAGACGATCGGCTGACCTTGGTACTGCAAACTAAACTTGTTAACATAATTTGCGACTTTAGGTAGGGGCGGATTCTCAAAGCACAAAGTTATACTCCTAACATATATTAAACGCGATCGCCCGCCCCTACAAAAAATGTACGCCCAAAAATTGCTAAAACCAGACGGCCGCCCACTCACACTGTACAGCCGCTACCCAATCCCAGAAGGTATCGCGGCCGTAAGTCCCAGCAATGAACCCGTAGAGGCAAACCCGCACTTTCGGTGGCATCCTTTGCGGGGGGAATGGGTAGCATACGCCAGCCACCGCCAGGGAAGAACTTTCATGCCACCGCCGGAATACAACCCGCTGGCAGCTACAATTAACCCTAAGTTTCCGACAGAATTGCCGCCGGGAGATTACGATGTAGCAGTGTTTGACAACCGCTTTCCCTCGCTGACTTTGCAAGCAAAAAACGCACCTGCAAATATTGTCGAAACTTTGCCAGCTAAAGGCATTTGCGAAGTCGTTGTTTTTACTCAAGATCCGCTGGCTTCCTTGGGTGCTTTGGAGTTAACTCATTTGGAATTATTGTTAGAAGTATGGGCAGATCGCACTTCAGTTATTGGCAGCAATCCCGCAATTCAATACGTCTTGCCCTTTGAAAATCGCGGCGTCGAAGTTGGAGTAACTTTGCACCATCCCCACGGTCAAATTTACGCTTATCCGTTCGTGCCTCCGGTGCCCGCGCGGATGTTAGAATGTCAATCGGTTTACTATCAAAAAAACGGTAGCGGTTTGCTGCAAGATTTGATTCAAAAAGAGATTTCCGACAACCAGCGAATTATTTATTTAGACGAAGAGGCGATCGCCTTTGTCCCCGCTTGTGCTCGCTACCCTTACGAAGTGTGGATTGCCCCGATCGCCCCCGCTGCTACATTTGTCGATTTGACGGAAAAACAGCGCCAATCACTCGCTAAGGCCTTAAAAACAGTCACCCTCAAATACGACGGTTTGTGGCATCGCCCGTTCCCTTATTTGATGGCTTGGTTTCAAGGGCCCACAGACGGGAAACCCCATCCAGAAGCGCATTTGCACGCCCAATTTTATCCGCCCTATCGATCGAGCGATCGATTAAAATACCTAGCAGGAACCGAACTCGCCGCCGGAATGTTTGCCAACGACGCTTTACCCGAAGAAAAAGCTAAAGAATTGCAAGCAGTATCTATCGATTTTAGATTTTAGATTTTAGATTTTAGTTTGAGGAAATGCTGACTCAAATAATTGATTTTCTTCCTTCTTCGTGGGGTGTCCCGCCCGCCCTAAAAATATAATTTAGATGCAAGAAAGCAGATGATAAACTCATTAAACCCAGAAGTTGACAGCAAACTCGAATTCATCCGCAAAGCCTTAACCGAAACAAAAGCGATCGCCCTTCGCTTGCGAGGCACGGACTGGTTTGCCTGGGCCACAGCCGGCGGTTCCCATACAGTATTGCTAACCGCAGAAACCGGAGTTGCAGAAATATTAATTACCGCCGAAAACGCTTGGGTTCTCACCGATGAAATCGAAGCTCAACGCTTGCAAGACGAGGAATTGCCAGCCAACTTTAAAATGCACATCTATCCTTGGGCAGACGTTGCACAGCGCGAAGCTTTTGTCAAAGAAATTACTGGTGGCGGTAACGTGATGAGCGATCGGCCAACTTCCCAAGAAATGCCAATAATCGCATCTTTACAATCCCGCAAACAGACAATGATGTCAAGCGAATTAGAGCGATACCGACGAGTCGGGCGTCTAGCCAGCGAAGCGATGACAGAGGTACTTTCTGCCGCCAAACCCACATGGACAGAATATCAGCTAGCGGGAGCCGGTGCAGAGGCATTGTGGGCGAGAGGTTTGCATCCAGCCCTGACATTAGTTGCTGGAGAAAGGCGTTTGCCGCTGTACCGCCACGCCACAGCAACCCCCGAACAAATTGGACGACAAGCAATGTTAGTATTTTGCGCGAGGGGATGGGGTTTGTATGCAAATTTAACTAGATTTGTCTGTTTCGATTTTCTTGGCGAAAAGCATTCAGAGTTGCACCGACAAGTCAGAGAAATTGAAGCAGCAGCGCTAAATTTTTGCCGGCAGGGAGTAACGCTGAATGCGGTTTATGATACCCTTAAAACGGCTTACGAAGAGCACGGATATCCTCAAGCAATTGCGGAACACCATCAAGGCGGAACTACCGGATATTTGGCGCGGGAAATTGTGGCGAATCCGGCTACTTCAGATATTTTGGCAGAAAATATGGCTGTGGCTTGGAATCCGAGTTTGTCGGGAGCAAAAATTGAGGATACGTTTTTAATTCACAGCGATGGAACGTTGGAAAATTTGACTTTTGATCCGAATTGGCCGAGTGTAGAAGTCGCGGGAAGGTTGCGCCCTGTGCCGCTGGAAATATGGGACGATCGACCTTAGTCAATCTCAAGCAGTACCGAGCGATCGCAACGCGCTACGACAAACGCGCTGCAAACTTTTTAGGTGCAATTTATCTGGCCGGTTCTGTCATTTAGCTTAATTTAGGACACGCCCTAGAGGAAAAAAGGAAACTACCCTACAAAACGCATTAAATTGAGTTGCGATCGCCGTACTTAATGTTTTGTTACATACTTATGATTTTTCCCACCAATGTCTTGGTAAAATATTTTTCAAAACCGGGAAAGTCTCACTCCCTATTGGTTTGGATCGGAACGATAGCAGCAGGCGGCGGAAGTTCCCCTCACTCTACCCCAGAGCCCTGTCTTTTAGTCTGCAGTTTCTAGTTCCTCTAATTCTTGCGTAGACTGCCATCCAGCTTGCCAGAGCGATCGGTCTTTGAGCTGTGCGGCGTTCAGCCAAAAACGCACATTTGGATCGCAAGCCGCCACCATTTCTGCAAATACCCATTTACCTTCGTTTTTTCGGTTGACCACTTGAAAGTGTCGCCACCCCCAAGTTTTTTGGTGTGAAGTCCATCGGGAACCCACTAAATAAGGAAATTTTTGTTTTTTGCTCACAGTATTGTTGTGGAAAAATATATTAGAAAGCAAGTGAATTGTAATATAGCCATCCTAAATCCTTTGTGTCATTCTTGTAGGGGCAAACCCCCCGTGGTTGCCTCCATGAGGCCAGGGTAGGCAAAGAAAGGCACTATCCCTACATCTTGCTACGACTCCTGCAAGGATTGCTATAACTCCTTCTGTTTGATGATATTAATTCCCTATTAAAGCTCGTCCAATCCTCTCCCCCTCTCCCCTTGTCTCGAACATACCAAATAATATAGAGCCGCTGCTGCTTACATGAAAGTTCACCTAAACTCTATCTGCAAGTAGATGCGTTTATTGTAACTTGCAGCAGTTTCGCATCGGGAGTCAAAAGTAAGGGCAGTTCAATGACTGCCCCTGTAATTAGTTATACCTATTGAATAGGATAATTTTTCAGGCGATCCACAAATAGCAAATTTATCCAGTACGAGCTAAATCGTGAATCTCAAATCTAAAAGCAAATAACCCAGGTTATAGTTGTGCACAATAATCCCTTCTGTGAAACTTACTCAAATCTACTTTGAGAGCAGGTTTGACGTTCACTTCCTGTTTCTACCAAGGCGGTCGGCCGCTTCTTGTCCACAGGCGTGTTTTCGAGCCCAACTTTCCCTACAAACATTTTTTCAATCTTAATCGTGTTTCATTGATCCTGTACAGCTCAATAAAAACGCACTTTTAGGTAAGATTGACTAATTTCTTTGATTCTGTCGCTACCTCTTGATTACTTCCGGGTTAAGGCTTTTGACCTGATAAGTCCAGAGGAAGTTGGGGAAGCCGGAGGCGAACCGCATTTGTTTGCAGCCAGAGAGTGATAGCGTGCTTCCGTTGTGGAGTAACGTACTCTCCCGGTCGGATCACGCCAGCACAGACACCGATGTTTTTCATAAGGGTTTCTCGCTCCGATGAACTTGCACCCTGTAGCAACCTGACTTGGGCTTTGATAAAATCCACGTTCATAGCTGAAAGTAAAAGTAAGTAAAGAACTCAGTTAAATAGCGATGCTTTGCTTCCGATTGTAACTCTAAAACCACTTGGTATGAATCAAATTGATTCAACATCCCCAGGATGGGGATCGGGCGTCTAGAGCTAGCCAACTTTATTTACTTTATCTGTTTTTGCTAGCAAAAGTGTCACTATGCTAGCAGTTTTAGCAGAATTATTTATAGTTAAGAACTGTTACAAATTTGGCTCGATTTCCACAATACGGCAGAGTTTAGTGCTAACGCTACTTTCCTGAACTCAAAAAGTTCAGCATAGTCTCCAACTCCTTGCCTTCCTAGGTTTTACACTCCCCGATTGGGAAGCGATCGCTCCGGGAACATTCCTCTTCGATCGCCCCTCTTAACACCCGGACACCGCCACATCACCCTATTGATTTAGATCGTCCCGTAGACTTGGCTGTGGACTATAACTTCAGGCATACGTGTTGTTACCGGGGCTACAATAAGCGAGCAAGTTTTTATTCTTGTTTCTCAAGGAAATATTTTTTGGATTTTCTTGCAAATCCCTTATTTGTGTTAATTAAGGCAGCTTTGTGATCTCCGGGCCAACGAAGACTCGCAGCTTGCGAATCCAGATATTTTGTGCTGTGTGGCGGTGAATCTGTTTCCTGAATTCATTGGGGGCGATCGCTCCTCCGCGAGAATTGCCAGTAACGGCTCATTTTGTATACTTCATAACAGATCTGTCACTGTTCATAATTTAAAAACAGTACAAGTTTAACTGGGGGGGTGACAACCCACCCCAAACCCATAGCTAGTAAGGATTGAGGCAACTTGTGGTAAAAAAAGATAGGCAGC
>NZ_JAUBTS010000108.1:0-12996 GCF_036705105.1 Microcoleus sp. B9-D4 | reverse complement strand
AAGCTGTAGAGCCAAAATTGCGCTAAACTCAACTTGGCCCAAAACTGCCATCAATCTAAAATCTAAAATCTAAAATCAACAAGCTGTAGAGCCAAAATTGCGCTAAACTCAACTTGGCCCAAAACTGCCATCAATCTAAAATCTAAAATCTAAAATCTAAAATCAAAATGACTGTCCAGCTAAGCGACATTGAAACTCAACTAGAAACCCTCGGTCAAGAGTCCAAAAGTGCGATCGCCACCGCCAATACCCTCGAACAACTCGAACAGTTGCGCGTCGGCTACCTCGGCAAAAAAGGCCAACTCTCTCAAATTTTAGGCATGATGGGCAAACTGTCGCCAGACCAGCGGCCCAAAGTAGGTGCGATCGCCAATACAGTCAAAGAAGCCCTGCAAGCCGATTTAGAAGACAAGCGCGCCGCCCTCCAAACAGCCCAAATCCAAGCCAAATTAGCCTCAGAAACCATCGATGTCACCATGCCGGGGATTTTTCGCCCCCAAGGCCGCGTTCACCCCTTAAACGCCGTCATAGACCGCGCTCTGGATATCTTTGTCGGCCTGGGATACACCGTCGCCAACGGCCCGGAAATGGAAACAGATTATTACAACTTCGAGGCGCTGAACACCCCGCCAGACCACCCAGCGCGGGATATGCAAGATACATTTTACCTACCAGGTGGCGACTTACTGCGGACTCAGACATCATCAGTGCAAATTCGCTACATGGAACAGCACAAACCGCCGATTCGGATTGTCTCTCCCGGCCGCGTTTACCGCCGCGATACTGTCGATGCTACTCACGCAGCAGTTTTCCACCAAATTGAACTTTTAGCAATTGATGAAGGTCTGACATTTACTGACTTGAAAGGCACAATTAAAGAGTTTTTGCGGCAAATGTTCGGGCAAGATTTGCCAATTCGTTTCCGCACGAGTTACTTTCCGTTTACCGAACCTTCGGCCGAAGTAGATTTGCAGTGGAACGGCAAATGGCTGGAAGTTTTGGGCTGCGGAACGGTCGATCCTAACGTTCTTAAAGGAGTCGGTTTAGACCCTGAAAAATATACTGGGTTTGCTGCCGGTTTTGGGGTCGAGCGGTTCGCAATGGTACTTTATGAAATCGACGACATTCGCCGGGTTTATGCTAGCGACTTGCGCTTTTTGCGGCAATTTTAAAGCATGGTTTGGGGTCGGTTCTACAAACCATCGAGAGATTTTGCTTAAGCTACATCAATTTTTCAGTTTCAAGTAAGCAGACAATAGCGACAAAACCATAAGATATGGTGGGCGGGTGAGTGCAAGTAACTCTGGCTATCCGACTTCTTTAAGGTCAAAACCCGCCCCCTCACATCAGTTTATTCATGCCCGCTTACTTAAGTAGACAAGGCCTTTGCACTTACCTACTTATTTATTTTCTAATTGCTAAAAACATCCTTGATGCTGTCAACAGCGCGCTCTACAGCATTCTTGGTATTATCTACTGCTTCCTGAGTCCGAGCTGAATCTTCCGATGCTCTTTTCTCAATTGTGGCCGCATCTTTCTTAGCTTTGCGCTCTACTACACTACCATCCTCCGATGCTCGATCGACTTTAGCAGCATTCGTCTTGGCAGTTTCCTTAACCTTCTCTTCTGTATCTCGGATGAAGTTCTTGGTTCGTCCAGCATCTTTGCTGGCTTTTTCTTGAACAGCATCGCCCGCATCTGCTGCTGCGATCAAGTTTACAGCAGGAGAGGCCATTGCTGCGGTGCTAGAGAAGAACGCACCAGACCACACGAAAGCCATCGCTGACACGCAAAGCACAGTTGCAGCCATCAAGCGCCCGACAGTCGAAAGCCGTTTCGTAAAAGAATTCAGTTTCATACAATACACAATCAGATATGACATTCTATTTCTACTCGATCAGAGCGAGCGGCTGAACCGTTCTCTAGAGAGAGGTTATCCGCCAACGAACGGTTAAAAAATTTCCCCCTTTTGATAGATGGACGCAAAGAATGTCAGTCAATTTTAGATTTTAGATTTTAGATTTTAGATTTTAGAGTTGACTCCCCAGCCGCCATTTGGAATCTTGAACTTTGGTGAGTAGATTGTATATTTTAGATTAAAGATTAAACAATTGATGTCAAATCTGTTAGGGTCGGAATTATTCATATATCTCTTCTCGACTTCTGCGTTAATCTGCGTCAATCCTTTGTCATCTGCGGTTAAGAAATTTTCTTTTTTTAACCGCAGATGAGGGCAGATAAACACAGATTAACGCAGATGAATGATATCAATTCCGGTTCCACCATCCATCGGTAATTGTTGATTGTTGACTGGATTTGACTATTCCTATGCAACCGGAATTGATATGACTCCACAACCGGAGCGCAGAGCCGCGCGCTTAAGTAGATAGGCGGGAAAAATTATGTTTATGCAACTAAACATTAACTAGCGTGATTCAAGTTAAATTTAACACATTGTTTACGACCAGTAAGTAGGTGCGACAGTCAAGCTATCATCAACCGGGCGATTGTTTTCATAAAATATCGCTTCTAAGGATTATTTCACGGAGTGACCATCGCTTTGGGCTACATACATATTTTGCCACTCATCTACTTATTTAGGAATAGGTTTTTCCCGAAATTGTGCGTGGGAGCTCAACAGATAATACTTATAATGACTAATCACAATTTAGCAAAAAAGTCAATACCGTTTCATCAATTCCCTTTAGTTTCAAAGGCTTATATTTAACAATGCGATTTTCCTCAACATAATCTGCAACCGCCGCCGAAATTAGCACCGTGTTTGGTTCCGTCACCTCTTGCAAGCGGGCGGCAATATTCACGCTTGGCCCGATCGCAGTATAATCCGATCGATCAGGGCCGCCAAACATCCCCACCACCGCAGTACCCTGGTGAATTCCGCAGCGAAACCGCACCGGAGGCACGCCATTTTCCCCAACAATTCCCTGCTCCAACCAGCCCTTGTTAAGCTCCTTGAGAGCTCGCAGCATTTGCTCAGCAGCAGCCACAGCGCGGCGTACTTGCTCATTAGGCGTTAATTCCTCCGGCGCGCCAAAGAAAGCCATTACCGCATCTCCAACAAACTTGTCCACCGTACCGCCACTGTCAAAAATAGCCTTAGTCATTGCCGCCAAATATTCATTCAACAGCTCAGCTACCCGGCGCGAGCGCAGCGTATTTGCCATTTGAGTAAAACCGACAATATCGCTAAACAAAATAGTAATCAATCGCGGTTCCGGGCGCAAATCCAAAGCCAAATCTCCAGCCGCTGCTGCCTTCACCATCGCCGGCGGCAAAAATCGGCGCAGCACCGACTCAGTTAAATAACTGTTCAACTGCTGCACTCGCCGCTCGTTTTGTTTGAGGGCGATCAAATTCCGCACTTCCGCCAACAATTCTCGATCATTAAAAGGCTTGGACAAATAAGCATCCGCACCCCGTTCTACTCCTTCAATTCGAGTATCTTCGTCGGCTTTAGCAGTCAGCAAAATTGCCGGAGTTCCCTGTAATTCCTCATCCTCTCGAATCATCTTAATCAAATCCAAGCCCGAAATCAAAGGCATCATCAAATCAGTTATAATTAAATTAGGGCGACGTTTTTTAGCCACGGCAAATCCTTCTTCTCCGTTGCGCGCCAACAAAACTGCAAACCCGGAATCTCGCAGAATTGCCGACACATAAAAGCGCAAATCTGGATTGTCGTCAACCACCAAAACCGTTCCCACTGCTGTTTCTGATCGGACAGGATCGAGCGCCTCAAAGTTATGATTTTCTGCCTCATTTTCCGACAAATCCGCCTCCACATCTGCCAGTTCCACCGCAGCTTTCGATGAGTGAAACTCCGCAGGTATTTCTAGTACCTGTTCCGGGGGCAAGTGCGTCGAACCGAAGTGCAGCCAAACGGTAAAAGTAGTACCTTCGCCGTAAACTGACTCAACTGAAATTTGACCGCCGTGAAGTTCGACTAATTCTTTGACAAGTGCCAAACCTAAACCGCTGCCTTCGTAGGAACGGCTAGCTGAACCTTCGGCTTGGTGAAAGCGCTCGAATAAATAGGGAATTTGTTCGGTGCGAATGCCGATACCCGTGTCTTTTACTTGTAACAGGCAGTGAGCGCCGGCCGATTCAACTTTGAGGGTGATAGTTCCGCCTTCTGGGGTGAATTTAACAGCATTTGATAGCAGGTTGTAAATAACTTTGTCGAATCTTTCCAAGTCCAAATAAAGTAAAGGACATTCTTGCAGTTGGGTAATTAAGTGCAGTCCTTTTTTCTCGCAGTAGGCGCGGAACGACTCTGCGGTAGAGTAACAGAAACCGACTAAATCGCAGGGGCGGAAACTCGGCTGCATCCGTCCGGCATCGAGCCGCTGCAAGTCCAGCAGTTGATTTACCAAGCGTAGGAGGCGGCGGGAATTACGCAAAGCGATTACGGCTTGTTCGTAGGGTAAGTCTTCTTGACGCCTGCAAGCTGATTCCAGAGGGCCGATAGTTAGAGTTAGAGGCGTGCGGAACTCGTGGGAGATATTTTGGAAAAATTCGGTTTTGAGCCGATCGGCTTCCAGAAGCCGTTCTGCCTGCTGTCTGGTAGTCTGGTAGAGGCGCGACTGCTGCACGGCCAGAGCAGCTTGAGTTGCGACTATTTGAGCCAGGTCAATGTCTGAGATGTTCCAGCGGCGGATGCTGTGATTTTGGCGCAGGGAAATGCTGCCGATGATTTTGCCTTCTGAGAGCAAGGGAACGACTAACAGGGCGCGGGCTGGCGATCGAACTTGCAGTTCTGTAACATTTAATTCGGGGTGTTCGTCGAGGTCTTCGATCGCCACCGGCTCTTTTGATATCATAACTTGCAGCAACACCGGATTGCCCCGAATCGGCACCAAAGACTGTGGTAAAGAAGGATGGGCAAAAACCCAGGCGCGAGTGTTAGCAGCAGCATCGCCAGAAGCCGTCTCGTAGCCCAGAGGGTTCGCAACTACCTCTGGATCAATAAAACCCTGTTCTACAGCCACGGTATCCCTATCTGTGTCGTATAGCCCCACGCATTGGACGTATTCATCATCTTCTGTCCACAGAGATAGGGCGCAGCCGTCAACTTGCAAAGCTTGGCCGAGTTGTTGAGTAATGGCTGCAAAAATATTTTGGGGATCGAGACTCGATCGAATTGCCGTAGTAATAGTATTGACTAAGGCCTCGCGCTTGGCCAGCGCCCGCACCTGTTCGTAAGCCCGGGCTTGAGAAAGCGCCAAAGCCGCTTGGTCTGCCACCGTAATTACCAACTGTACCTCGTGGTCTTGCCACTGGCGCGGTTCCTCAAACTGGTGCAGCGCCAACACTGCCATCAGTTCGATTTTGTAAAATAGCGGTACGATCAAGCTCGATCGAATATTCGCAGCTTCGTAAGCCTGCCGTCGTTGCTGATTATCCCAGTTTAAAACTCGATCGTCAGTTTGGGCATCTTGAATCACCTCCACATCCAGAGTTTCCCAAACCAAATCCGGAAGCAAATCTGGGGAGAGTTCGGCTGCAGAAGTATCACCGGGCATCGCTTCCTCATCGCCCTGCTGCCCTTTAGTTTCTGCCTTCTGATAAACGAACCACTCATCGGCCACCCGGCCGTCTTGGAACGGCCGCAGCAGACAGCAACTCACCTCAAACATCTGCCCGACAGTTTCCACAATTCTTTGCAGCATTTGCTGGTAATTGGGAGCCGATCGGATAGTATTGGTAACGGCATAAAGCAGCGATTCTTGGCTCAAAGCACGGCGCAGTTCATTGGTGCGCGTTTTCAGAAGATTGTGAGTCTCAACAGCTTGACTGACAAGATTTATCAGCTCTTGAGCATCCCAAGGCTTGGTAACGTATTTGAATACTTTGCCAGCGTTAATAGCTTCAACTAAATCTTCAACATCCGTATAGCCAGTTAAAATAATTCGGATCACGTCGGGGTACTGAGCCGCCGTCAGGCTGAGAAACTCCGTACCGCTCATTTTTGGCATTCGCTGGTCGGAGATAATCACTGCTACTTCTCCCTCTTTTGCCAAAATTTCGAGAGCAGCGGGGCCAGATTCGGCTCTGAGCACTTTGTAGTCTCGATGGAAGGTGCGGTAAAGCAAGTCGAGGTTATCCGGTTCGTCATCGACGATCAGAATTTTTAGTTTAGGATTTTCTTGGGAATTCATGCACCGTTCTCCTGTGCCCCGGGGCTGTTCGATTTAATAAGTCTGATTAAGGGAAGAATTCGCCGATTTAACTTACTGAAGTCATACCATTTTCGATTTTCGATTTTCGATTTTCGATTGCGAATGACTGATGACATAAGGATTGGGAGTTTGCCTAGAGTGCCATTATTTTGGGGAAATGGTATCACAATAATTCGTGGATATGAAGTTGTTGTGAGTAGGTCGAGGCAAGCATCAACCTTGATTTTTGATGTCTGGGTTTTCAATTCGGAATTCTTCTGAGCCACAGTTATCTGTCGTGCACCCCAATTTTATTATTTAATGATATTCACATAAACTCATCTCCCGATAGATAATTTTGTTTCACCCCTTACCTTTATGCAGCAGGAGAGCAAACACAAAGGTGGTCATTTTAACTGCCGTCTGGATATCTCAGAATACATAGGAATAACCGTCCTGATTGTGAGTTGATTTGCCAAAATTATGTTTGAGCCTGGCTCCGGGGAGTGTTTTATTTGGTATGTGAAAGCTGCCCGCAGCAAGATACAATAGACAACCAACATCTTCGCCGGTGTTTTTTCCCACAATTAACAGCAACTTTAACAGTCAGCCAAGGATACCGACCACAATCCGGCGCCGAGCCCCTGACTGATATTCGGGGGTGGCCCACAGACCACAGAGGTGTCTGTGGGAGTGACGCAATTGCTGTACCATTTTAGTTAGACTTGCACTTTTTTCCCCGATCTCGGCATTTTTTGTGCCTCCTCCAGACCAACGCCCAAGCCAATTACTGCGGCGAAACACCGCAAGTTCGAGCATCCATCTGTTAATCTTAGCTAGGGATGTACTCTGTGGAAACCGATCGGTCGATTTTAGATTTGAGATTTGAGATTTTAGATTTACTCCACAGATGAATCGCGGAGCTTGAACTAGGGTCGAAAATTTTGATCTGTCCCCGACGAGTGTCGGTGGCTTGTATCGGTTTTTGGGCAGGGTCAATCAGCTCGATCGAGGTTTTGAAGGTCTCGCGCGCAGCAGAGTATCGAACCGACGGGGAAAACCCCTGCAGACAGTTTCCAGGCATCCAAATTTAAATTGGAGGTTGGAAAAGTACCCAGTAGCTCAACAGGTAAGGCAGGTTTGATCGGGGATGGGCGATGGATAGCCCAGAACTGCTGAAAGCTGGGGTGCCAGGTCGGGGGGTGGCGGGGAACATCCGACGCGCCAGTGCGCCCGGTGTTAGTATGGTCAGTCGTTGAGTTTTTCAACTACCGCTTGACGGATAAATTATATTCGATCGGGTATTTCCGTAAGCAGAGAGCGGTAGGATTCCGGGAACCTGACGTTAAAACCTTTGTGATTGTTTTTAATACCTTGCCCGCTAAGCTGTCGCGCATTTAATTTGTAAGCTACTGTTTACCACGAAATTGGGTCTAAAGCCCCGTCCTTATAGGACGGCTTTAACTACAAAGACTGTGAAGATTTGTTGGATACACAGACTTGTAAGTAAAAATTTTTGTAAAAGTGGTAGACTATTGCAATGATAGTATTAGAGTTTAAGTTAAAGGGCAAAGCGGAGCAATATCGAATCATCGACGACATGATTCGGACGGCTCAATTTGTGCGAAACAAAACTCTTAGACACTGGATAGACAATCAAGGGATTAAGCTAGTAGACCTGTACAAACAATGCGCCGTTATGGCTAAAGAGTTTGAATGGGCGGGCAAGCTTAATTCAACGGCACGTCAAGCTTCAGCGGAACGTGCCATTTTTGCTATAGGGCGTTTCTTTGCCAATTGCAAAGCGAAAAAACCCGGAAAGAAGGGATATCCACAATTCAAGAAGCACACTCGCTCCGTTGAATACAAACAATCAGGCTGGGCGCTTTCTAGCGACAAAAGATACCTAACATTTAAAGACGGTTTTGCTGCTGGAAAATTCAAGTTAATCGGCAGTCGGGATTTGCATTTCTATGCGCCCGATGAGATTAAGCGAATCAGAGTTGTACGCCGTGCCGACGGATACTACGCCCAATTCTGTATCAACGTTGAACGCTCATTGGAACTTGTTCCGACTGGTAAGGCTATTGGAATAGATGTGGGATTGAACCACTTCTATACCGATAGCGACGGTGAAACAGTTGCAAACCCTCGGTATCTCCGAAAAAGCGAAAAAGCTTTGAAGAGATTGCAGAAGCGAGTTTCTCGGAAAAAGAAAGGTTCCAAGAACCGGAAAAAAGCTATTAACAAGTTAGGAAGAAAACACCTGAAGGTCAGTCGGCAGCGTAAAGACTTCGCCATAAAGACGGCGTTGTGCGCGGTAAAATCTAACGATTTTGTAGCCGATGAAGACCTTCAGGTGCGAAATATGGTGAAAAACCACAAGCTTGCTAAATCAATTAGCGATGCAGCTTGGTCGCAATTTGCTCAATGGTTGGAATATTTTGGGAAAGTGTACGGCAAAACAGTTATTGCTGTTCCACCGCAGTACACATCTCAGAACTGTTCAAATTGTGGCAATCTTGTCAAGAAAACCCTGTCAACTCGAACCCATATTTGTAGTTGCGGAACGATACTAGATCGCGACCACAATGCCGGAAGAAACATTTTGGCAAAGGGCTTGAAACAGGCAGGAATCACTTTAAATACGGTGGGACACACCGGAATTCACGCTGGGGGACAGACCGATCTCTACTCGCTGGTGGCAGCCAAACAGAGATAAGTTCGACTGGATGATCCAAGAATCCTCGTGCCTTCAGGCCGAGGAGTGTCAATTAAACTCTTGTGATGCCGGCCGAAAGCCAGGGATCAAGCTTCAATTTAAAAGCCAAATAGCTTATCCACAAATCTAGTATTAGGGGATGAGTTTTATTTTTTCATAACTAGAGTATTAACTGCTAATAATTTTCCCTTTACCTCAAATACTACTTAAAGTCAAGCACCAAAAAATGTAATTTAATCGGGCTAATAAACTATGCCTATAAGTTACGTTATAAGATCAGTATAACATCAGTGAATTTTCTAAGAGGGTAGCTTAGAAACCAGCGTAAAAAAATTAATATAGTGGCCTGGCATTGTGAATCCTTCCTTTTTTTCCTCACCATCTCACCAACAACAAACCCCCGGACTTTCTGGTTTTTCGATCCGGGTGGCTGCGCCCAACGACTTAACGCAGCTAGCTGATATTTTAGCCATGAGCTTTCACTCCCGCGAGGGGTTTGTAGAATGGGTGTATCCAGTGTTGCGTTTGGGCATTTACGAAGATTTAAAAAATCGACTGCGTTCTAAGGCAGAACATTACATTTGTCTGGTTGCTGAGCTAGTCTCGCGCGAGGAGGGAACGCAGAATTATAGGGCGCACCGAGATCAGCGCATAACAGGAACAGTAGAAATGGCTCTGCGTTCTCGCTTTCCTTGGCAAATCCCTAATTCTGACTATCCTTATTTGTCGAATTTAGCCGTTCACCCGGAGTACCGGCGGCAGGGGGTTGCTCAACAATTGCTCAGCAACTGCGAGGAGACAGCCAAAGAATGGGGATTTTCTGAGATTTACCTCCACGTTCTGGAAAATAATCACCCAGCGCGACAGTTGTACTATCAAGCCGGCTATCGCTTGCAACAGGTGGATTGGAATTGGACTGGTTGGCTGTTGGGGCAGCCGCGCCGGCTGTTTTTACGCAAGCAGATATCGCTATCCTAAGCTAAGTATTTGAATTGATTATCGGGAATTGGGGCTTCGCCAAGAAAAAGGAAAAAATAGCTCTTCTTTCCTTCTATTGTGAATCAATGGAATGGAAATGGGGAATTAGTGATGAATTTTAGTTGACTCTTAAGCCCGATCGCAAAACACAATAAAATTAGTTGCTAGTAAACACTATTTGTTACCAACCCTTGTGTACCTGGGAACACCTGAAAAACTCCATACAAAGTTATATCAACTCCCGTCGCCTCGTCGGGCGTAAAAACAAGTCAAAAATCACGGACGCTGCAACAGGAATTAATCGAATTCATCTGCGTTAATCTGTGTTTATCAGCCCACATCTGCGGTTTTAAAAAGAAAATTTATTAACCGCCCCGGACAATGGATTGACGCTGATTCACGCGGATAATAAGAGATTTATGAATAATCCCAAGGCTAACTGATTTGATATTATACCAAATCCGGCTGGAATACACCCTTATTTTTTAGCATTTTAGAGAGGGACAAAAAGCCACTGTAAGAGCCATGACAAAAGCCGAGTGCAACAAAGTTTCAAGCCCCCGATTGAGTATTGTGAGGAACGCCACAGAAGTTCGGATCTGCTGTGGCGTTTTGTTCGCCAGAACAGGGGACTTTCGCCACCAATTCTAACCCTCAAAGCGCAAGATCTCTGATAGGAAATCCGAGGAGCCGATCGCCCCGTTAACCCCAACCAGATTTGCTAAAACCCGATCGGTTCCTGCTACTTGCAGCAACGTACCGTTCGGAGTGGCGCTAAATTGCAACTGCTGGAAACTCAGGCCGTCGCTCAAAACCAACTTATCGACGCCTACCTCGAAGTTAATGACAGTATCAATGCCGCCATCAGCACTCAACACATATCGATCAAACCCAATACCTCCAATTAAAGTATCCTCGCCCAAGTCGCCAAACAGCCAGTCATCTCCAGCGCCCCCATTGAGAAGGTCGTTATCTTTACCACCAATCAGAGTATCGCTGCCAGCATCTCCGTTGATAGTATCTTGACCTTCATTGCCGTAGAGCAAGTCATCGCCATCACCGCCGTTGATGCAGTCTTGCTGGTCGTTTGCCCCCACCGAGACAGCCCGGTTATCAGCACGATCGCCATAGATGGTATCGTTGCCCTCGTCACCGCAGAGCTCATCGCTGCCGTAACCGCCGTAAATCAAGTCGTCGGCCTGATCTCCGTGTATGAGGTCGTTAGCTTTGCCGCCGTAAATCAAGTCGTTGTCTTCACCGCCACTGATGGTATCGTCACCCTCATCGCCAAACAGTACATCAGCACCGATGCCACCAAAGAGCAAGTCTTGGCCGCCAACATCTTGAGCTCGACTTCGAGCACCGCCGTACATGGTGTCGTCGCCGCTGTCGCCGACAAGGGTATCAGAGCCGAGCTCCCCCCAAATCAGGTCATTATCTTTGCCACCCCAAACACAATCATTGCCTTTACCTGCTTGCACCGTATCATTACCGTGACCGCCGCCGATGATGTCGTTGCCGCTGTCGCCAAAGATTAAGTCTTGTTCCCCAATATCCCCGATTGACTGGGAACTGCCACTGTCACCGAGCAGAGTATCGGCTCCTTCACCGCCGTAGAGGGTATCGGAGCCTAATTGACCGTAGATGATGTCATTGCCTTTACCTCCGTAAGCGCGATCGTTATCTTTGCCTGCAACCAGCGTATCGTCGTCTTGTTGGCCGTGGAGGGAGTCGTTACCGAAGCCTCCGTACAGCAAGTCGCGTCCCTGGGAGTCGCTGGCCCTTTGGTCGCGGATGCCCCCAAACAAGCTGTCGGAGCCGATGCCACCAAACAACGTATCGGAGCCGAGTTCGCCCCAAATCAGGTCATTTTCTTTACCTCCAAGGGCAATATCGTCACCTTTGCCGGTATGGATGGTATCGTCGCCCTCGTTGCCGTTAATGAGGTCTCCAGCCTCGCCTCCGAAAATCAAATCGCGAGCATCGTCAGGACTCTGGGAGTTGTTCTGCCCGGTGTCTCCGAGAATCGTATCCGCACCTCGATCTCCAAACAGGGTGTCAGAGCCTAAGCCGCCGGCAATCCAGTCGTTCTGTTTGCCTGCAAATACGATATCGTTGCCCTCGTCTCCGTAAACAATATCGGTGTCAATGCCCCCAAAAATTGTGTCATTGTCTTCGTTGCCGTAAATTTCGTCTGCGCCGTCTTCACCTAAAAGCAGGTCGTTGCCTTCCAAACCGACAATTTTTTGGTTGCCTTTGGTGTCTACGATGAAATCATCGCCGTCAGTTCCTTTGGTGGTTTGTCCCTCGGAAAATTGTGAAATAGGCCGGACAAATCCAACAGCAGGTGGTTGCGGCGGGGGCGCAAAGTTAATTCCCGGTTTTTCAATAATGGGCGAACATTGACAGTCGGTATCTGTTTCCCCGATCGGATTTGAGATGATCGGCGATGTCGGCGTTGGTGTGGGAGTTGGCCCATCCGCCCGCAAGATAGCGACAAAAGTAGCGGGAGCGGGACTGATGGCACCGCTGTTGTCTGTGGCGCTATAGGTGAAAGTGGCTCCTGTAAAGTTGCCTGTGGCTTGCAAAAATAGTTGCTGTAACTGTTCTGGCGTCAGGACTTGACCTAGTGTGACGGGTACGCCACCGCCGTTGGCTGGATCTCCTAAAAACAGGACTGCTTGGTCTGGTGAGGGCAGGGTGTTGATGGTGTAAGAGACGATCGACCCGTCGGGGTCGCTTCCTCCCAATCCTGTGACTAACTGGCTGCTGTTGGGGGCGAGGCTGGAGTTGGCATTGTTGGCAACTGGCGGTTGGTTGCCAGTTGGAAGTATGGCCGCGACAGTAGCGGTAGCGGGACTGGTGGCGCCGCTGTTGTCTGTGGCGCTGTAGGTGAAATTGGCTCCTGTAAAGTTGCCCGTCGTGAAGAAAAACAGTTGCTGTAACTGTGCAGGAGTCAGGACTTGGCCTGGTGTCACTGGTACGCCACCGTTGGCGGGATCTCCTAAAAACAGGACTGCTTGGTCTGGTGAGGGCAGGGTGTTGATGGTGTAAGAGACGATCGACCCGTCGGGGTCGCTTCCTCCCAATCCTGTGACTAACTGGCTGCTGTTGGGG
>NZ_JAUBTS010000107.1:0-13964 GCF_036705105.1 Microcoleus sp. B9-D4 | reverse complement strand
CTTGGTATGTAATGAGTAAATTTCCCAACATTACACCCAGAGAAGTAGGTAATTTTTATGGTTTAAGAACTTGGGTATAATATGGTTTGAAGCAAAGTAAAAACGAATTAGGATGGGCAGATTTTCGCTTAACTAATTATCCACAAATAGAAAGATGGTGGATTTTTTTTAAGCGCTTATTTGATGGTTAGTCTCCACTCAGAACAACTGCTAAAATTACCACCACAATCTGAATCTAATTTTTCATCCCATCCTGGGTGGGATAAAGGAAAGGGGTGTCAGAATATTCTTAACAACCTCCGTTTAATACTTCAACGATTAGTAATATTTAACTTTATTAAACCTTGGCTATAAGTTTTTACTGTTCCTAAGTTATCCGAGGGCTTTTTTAAACTTCAAATGTTTGTCAATAATTTAAGTCCTTCAATTTTTCAAAACCTCAATATCCCTTATTTTCACTTTTCCTATGTGTAGAGTGAGAAAAAAGGGTTAACTATAGCAATCAAGATTTTAACGTATAAGTTTGAACTTGTAACTCAACAATTGATAATTGTTAACAAATGCGGCGGAGGCGAACTGATGCGCTGCGGCCTCGTATCCCCTAGCAAAATTATCTCAAAAGTAACATAAAAGTTTGTTTTTTTATTTTACACTTTGCCACGCGGATAGTGTAGAATCTAAAATCTAAAATCTAAAATCTAAAATCCCTATGTCCTTCGTTGGTTTGCACATTCATAGCGATTATAGCTTACTAGATGGGGCTTCTCAGCTACAACAGCTCGCAGAACGGGCGGTGGAATTGGGGATGCCCGCGATCGCCCTTACAGACCACGGGGTGATGTACGGGGCGATCGAACTCATCAAAGTTTGCCGAAATAAAAATATTAAGCCGATTATTGGCAATGAAATGTATGTAGTCAACGGCGACATTGAAGTAAAAGTTCGAGGTAGAAGAAAATACCATCAAGTTGTTTTAGCTAAAAATACCCAAGGTTATAAAAACCTCGTCAAACTCACCACAATTTCCCATTTAAAGGGAATGCCAGAAAGAGGTATTTTTGCCAGACCTTGCATCAACAAGGAACTGCTCAAACAATACTCCGAAGGTTTAATTGTTACCAGTGCTTGTTTGGGCGGGGAAGTTCCCCAAATGATTCTGCAAAACAAGCTAGATGCAGCCCGTGAAGTAGCCAAATGGTATAAAGAAGTATTTGGGGAAGATTACTATATAGAAATTCAAGACCACGGTTCCCCGGAAGACCGGATTGTTAATGTTGAAATCGTCAAAATTGCCCGCGAACTCAACATTAAAATAATTGCCACCAATGATTCTCACTATATTTCCTGCAACGACGTAGAAGCACACGATGCTTTGCTGTGCATTAACACCAACAAACTGATTGAAGAAGACAAGCGGATGCGCTACAGCGGTACTGAATACCTTAAGTCCGCAGAGGAGATGGCGCAACTGTTTCGAGACCATTTGGATGATGAAACAATCAAAGAGGCGATCGAAAATACCCTAGAGGTCGCAAATAAAGTATCGAGATACGAGCTCACAGGAGAAGCTCGGATTCCCACAATTCCAATTCCTCCTGAACATACAGCCGATACTTATGTAGAAGAAATATCCTGGCTGGGACTGTTAGAACGGCTCAAAGCCAGAACCAGAAATGAAATCCCCCCAGTCTACAAACAAAGACTAGAATACGAACTGAAAATGCTTCAGCAGATGGGATTTTCGGAATACTTTTTAGTAGTTTGGGACTACATAAAATATGCTAGAGACAACGAGATACCAGTAGGGCCAGGACGCGGTTCTGCCGCAGGTTCTCTAGTTGCCTACGTCCTCAAAATCACCAATATAGACCCCGTACACCACGGATTACTATTCGAGCGATTTCTCAATCCGGAACGGAAATCTATGCCAGATATTGATAGCGATTTCTGCATAGAAAGGCGGGACGACATGATTAAATACGTTACGGAAAAATATGGTAGCGAGCGCGTAGCGCAAATTATTACTTTCAACAGAATGACATCAAAAGCTGTCTTGAAAGATGTTGCTAGGGTGTTAGGTATTCCCTACAAAAAAGCAGACGAAATGGCAAAATTAATTCCCGTGTCCAGGGGAAAACCGGAAAAACTTAAAGTGATGATTTCCAATGAAACACCTGCACAGGAATTTAAAGACAACTATGAAAATACAATTTGCATAAATGCCGAAACTGGTACAGAAGTCCCAGTTCGTCAGTGGATTGACATGGCAATTCGCATTGAAGGAACTAACAAAACCTATGGGGTTCACGCGGCCGGTGTGGTAATTTCTTCAGAGCCGTTGGATGAACTTGTACCGCTGCAAAAGAATAATGAGGGGGCTGTGATTACCCAATATTTCATGGAAGATTTGGAATTTTTGGGGCTGCTAAAAATGGACTTTTTGGGATTGAAAAATTTAACAACCCTCCAGAAAACTGTTGATTATATTAAGCAAACCCAAAATCTAAGTGTCGATCCAGAAATGCTACCTTCTGATATTGAGCGCAGAGCTCAAGAGACTTTTGGCAGAATCAAAAAGTTACCTGATGATGTAGATAAAACTTATAGACTTTTAGAAAGAGGAGATTTAGAAGGTATTTTTCAGTTAGAATCATCTGGAATGCTGGATGTCGTGAAAAAACTTAAACCTTCTTGTCTGGATGATATTTCTTCTATTTTGGCACTTTACCGACCCGGGCCGCTGGATGCAGGGTTGATTCCTCAGTTTATTGACTGCAAGCACGGTAAAGCTGTTGAGTACGATCATCCGCTATTGGAACCGATTTTAAAAGAGACTTACGGAACGCTTTGTTTTCAAGAGCAAATTATGCGGATGGCTCAAGATTTGGCGGGCTATTCTTTGGGTCAAGCGGACTTGCTGCGGCGCGCAATGGGCAAGAAGAAAGCTGATGAAATGCAGAAGCAAAAGGAAACGTTTATCGATGGGGCAACTAAGAATGGAGTCAGTCAAAAAATTGCTGAAAAGTTGTTCGCGCAGATGCTACAATTCGCGGAATATTGCTTGAGCTATGACACGAAGATATTGACAGTGGAATATGGGCCGATGGCTATTGGCAAAATTGTTGAGGAAAAAATTGAATGTACTGTTTATAGTGTTGATAGCAACGGTTATATTTATACACAGTCAATTGCACAGTGGCATCGCCGGGGGCAGCAGGAGGTCTTTGAGTATTGTCTGGAAGATGGCTCGATAATTCGCGCCACAAAAGATCACAAGTTTATGACTGTTGGCGGTCAAATGCTGCCCATTGACGAAATCTTTGAACAAGGATTAGACTTAAAACAAATCAACTCTAGCTCAGATATATAAAATGTATCTCGACTATAGGCAGCTAAAATCGGAACACAAGGAACAAATCATTTCTGCTTTTAATCAGGGCATGGAGTGTCGAGACATTCCTAACTACCTTGGTGTGAGCGAAAGAGCAGTTTCAAGGGTTTTAAAAGAAGCGGACATTAATACTAAGCGGCGAAACCGCTATACTTTAAATGAGAGCTATTTTGATGTAATTGACTCTCAAGCTAAAGCTTATTTATTAGGATTGATAGCTGCTGATGGCTGCGTTACTCAAACTAATTATGTAGCTTTTGAATCTATTGACAAAGAACTTACAGAAATGCTCAGCATAGAGCTACAATACTCTGGTGAAATTAGAGTTATTCAGCCTCAAAATTATGCTCCTCACTACCGAATAAATTTTTCTTCTGAAAAGCTGGCAAGCTCTTTACAGGGCTACGGCATCATAACAGGAAGAACTTTTTCGGAAGTTACCTATTTCCCTAACTTAAAATATTTAGGGTCTTATGTGTTAGGCTATTTTGACGGTGACGGTTGTGCTTATGCAAACAAAGGTAGAAGTGGCGGTTTAGTCTGCATTGTTGGTTCCTTTGAATTTGCCCGCGAACTAGCAATGCACCTAGGGATGGGTTCTGTACAAGAGCATCAATTAAAAAAAGTTTATTATTGGAGAATCTTTAGTCGAAAAAATATACAAGCATTCTATGATTTTGTGTATCAATATCCCCCCTTGGGATTGCAACGAAAGAAAACTAAAATAGAGGCTATTCTCAGGAGTTACAAACATGGTTAAAATTATTAGTCGAAAATCACTAGGAACTCAAGAAGTCTATGACATAGGCGTTGAGCGAGAACATAACTTTATCCTAGAAAATAGTTTGGTGGCATCTAACTGTTTTAATAAATCCCATTCAATGGCCTATGCGTATATCACGTATCAAACTGCCTATTTAAAGGCGAATTATCCTCTAGAATACATGGCTGCACTGCTGACTGCTAACAGGGGCGATCAGGATAAAGTACAGAAATATATTGCCAATTGTCTCAAGCTGGGTATTGAGGTTGATCCGCCCGATGTTAATAGCTCGGAACTTACTTTTACACCGCTGCCAAAACAGATGACTGGCTCTGCAAAAGATAAAATTTTGTTTGGAATTTCTGCTGTTAAAAATGTGGGAGAAGCGGCAATTGAAAATATTTTGGCTGCGCGGCAAGAAGGGGGTAAGTTTAAATCGTTGGCTGATTTGTGCGATCGCGTAAATCTCCATTCTGTCAACCGCCGCGCTTTAGAAGCTTTAATTCAATGCGGTGCTTTTGATAAAATTGAACACAACCGCAAGCAATTAGTACAGGACCTCGAAGGGGTGATGAAATGGGCGCAAGAGCGCAAAAGAGACCGAGAAAGCGGCCAAGGTAATCTTTTTGACTTGTTAGGTGGGAATAGCTTTGGCAAGTCAGTCAATACCTATGAGTCTGCGCCTAAATCTAAATTAATAAAAGATTATGAAAAACAGGAGAAATTGCGTTTAGAAAAAGAACTGCTTGGCTTTTATGTGTCAGAACATCCCCTAAAGTTTCTCATGCAAGTAAACGAAGACCCCGATGTTGTGACTCTCGAACAGTTAGCAGATAAAAAGGGGAAAGTATCAGTTATTGTCATGATCAGCGCTATCAAAATGGTAGTGACAAAAAAAGGCGATGCGATGGCAATTTTGCAATTAGAAGATTTGACAGCTCAAATAAAAGCTGTGGTGTTCCCCAAGGCTTACGAACAAGTGAAACCTTACATTGTAGAGAATGCGATCTTACTGATTAGTGGAAAAATTGAGAAGGATGGCGAGGAAATTCAGATAATTGTAGACACTGCAAAGCCCGTTGAAACAGTGCAGGTTGAAGAGGAAATCGAGAGGGCCCAACCGGAAATAAATAACTCTTTGCCGACGGAACCAGTCAACGTTGTACGATCGACAAAACCTGTGGAAGTTTTAGAAATGGTGATTGTCAAGCTGACACCGCAACAAGTACAAGACGGGAAAAAACTCAATTCCCTCAAAGCTATTTTGCAAGAACTTTCCAATCGTGGAGAAGGTGCTAGCGTTTCTGTGGGGGGAATGGTTGTCGGTGAATATTCCTGTCAGCCGCTTCGCCTTAACCCTCAATTGTGGGTGCAAGATGGCGAGGGAACTGTTAGCCGTCTCAAGTCGGCTGGATTTGATGCTTGGGTTTTTCCTCTCAACAATCGCCCAGATGCTGCGGTGTTTCGAGAAATGCGATCGCAACTTAATGTACATTCTTGGGCCAGTCGTTTACTTGACACTGACACCGATCGCCTTCACAAGTATGTCACTTATCTCGCCCAACTAAACAGACGCCCGCCAAACTAACACTTCGCCGCCATCCCCACCGGTGACTAAAGTTTGACCGTCAGGACTAAAAGCCACCGGATTGCACCCAGCAAGAGAGCACAAACATTCTCCTGTTTCCAGGTTCCAGAGTTTAACCGTACCATCTCGACTGCCGCTAGCCATAGTTTCGCGATCGGGACTAATCGCCACCGAAATCACCGCATCAGAATGCCCTCTCAAAGTATTAATCAATTCCCCTGTATCGGCATTCCACAATTTAACAGTAGCGTCGGCACTTCCACTGACAATCATCTTGCCGTCTTGACTAAATGCGATCGCATAAACCCAATCAGAATGACCGACAAAAGTCCGTACACTCTCCCCAATACCTACAAGCCACATCTTGATAGTTGTGTCAGCACTGCCGCTGGCAAGCATCATACTTTGAGGGCGAAAACTAACAGATAAAACCTTGTCAGAATGTCCCGAAAGCTTTTGAACCAATTCTCCGTTGCGCTGGTTCCACAATTTAATACTCTTGTCGCCGCTAGCACTCGCGATCGCTCCAGAGTCGCAACTAAAAGCCACCGAGTACACGGGGCCGTACCGGTGACTGTACGGCGAACCAAAATCGCTGTAAAATTCGCGAATCATCGCCTTTTTATCCAGCTTCCACTCAATGACTTTTCTGTCAAAACTGCCGCTAGCCAGCATTCTCCCGTCAGGGCTGATTGCCACAGCATCAACCGTTGCGGAATGGCCGAAAAAAGTATGGATGAATTCACCTGTTTCCAGGTCCCACAGCTTAATTGTTTTATCATCGCTGGCGCTAGCGAGAATATTGCCTTGAGGATTAATAACCACAGCATTAACCGGGGCTGAATGACCGTGGAGAATGCGATCGCGCCGCCAGTTATTAGACGACAATAATGTCGGAGTGCCAGCGGATGGCGCAACATGAATCTTGGGGGGAGGCGCGGCTGAGACGGCGGTTGCTGTAGCGGGATGCGAGTTAGTTACTGGCGAATTTATAGCGATTTTGCTAGGCGAATTATAACTAATTTGAGAGCGGGGATATTGCCCAACATTTACCAAGTCTTGCAACACTTCAGCAGCGGATTGATATCGCTCTCTTACCGAATCTTTGAGCAATTTGTTCAAAATAGTGGCTAATTTTTGGCTGACTTTTATGCCTTTTTGCGCCAAGTGCGATCGCCAAATCCATTTGCATTCCAAAGCATCGAACAAATCCTTCAATACCGCCCCAGTTAGCAGGTGAATGCAGGTAACGCCCAAACTGTAAAGGTCGCTCGCCGGATACGCCTTGCCGCTGCGAATTTGTTCGATGGGCGCATAGCCAGCAGTTCCAGTTATCGTTCCAGTTTGCGCCTCAGAAAGGCCGGTAATGTGCTTAGCAACTCCAAAATCTACTAGCACAAACTGACCCCCCCTGGCCTTGCCCTCTACAGCAGGAGATTCAGCGACAATTATCCCTTTCATACCACCAGAAGAGTGAGGTATATTTGCCCCTCCTTTTCCTTTACCAGGAGTTGAGGTGCCATATCCCGCCGCAGCCCACAAGGTTTGAGGAGTTCTTCGCAGAATATTTTCCGGCTTAATATCCCGATGAATCACCTGCTGCTCGTGAACAAATTGCAAAACAGGCAACAAATTGATCAACAATTCCCAAATCTGTTCCTCGCTAAAAGCTCCCCGCTGCTGCAACTCCTGAAACAAATTATTTCCATCGATTAACTCTTCCACAAGATACAGACGTTTGGCTTGTTCAAAAGAAGCCAGCAAACTTGGAATCTGCGGGTGCTCTCCAAGTTCGTGCAGTCGGTGAGCTTCTTGTTTGAACAGTGCAGTTGCCTTTTCTAATTCAGCTTTTTCTTGTACTTGGGGGAAAAATTGTTTGATGGCGCAGGGAGTTTTCAACCTATCTTCATCGACAGCTAAAAAAGTTCTGCCAAATGTTCCTTCACCGATAGGTTGAATGGCGCGGTAACGCTCTTTCAGTAGCAATTTAGAGCCGCACGCCAGACAAAAATTGGTTGAGTCCGCATTCTGCGGCTTTTGGCAATGGGGATTGAGGCAATAGCTCATCTTTTTTCCGGCCTGGAGATTCCCACCACAGCTAAACTTAGCAACATGGTAGTCTGTTTCCACTCACGCCCAGAGCACCATTCTCGATAATACCTGAGAAACCGGGTTTCTTAACCCAAAATCTCGGCTCTCAGGTTGAGCCGGTGGCAAGAAACCAAGGTGAGGACACTAAAAGTGCTTGATGTGAGTTTCCATATATTGTAGTGCTTTCCTAAAATTTTGCAGGTTGGCGGCTCACAAACTGCTAAGCTGTGTTGCATCTAGATTGCCTATGGTATTAGAGAGGGAGAGGGGGAGAGGATTTGACGATTGTTGATCGGGACTCGAAATATACAATTTAAATGCACAACAGCTTATGTCAACAGTTAACTGGTAATTGCAGCTATTCTGGAGCATTTCTGCAGAGAGTAAATACCAAACTGAGATGAGC
Organism: Microcoleus sp. B9-D4; assembly: GCF_036705105.1. Taxonomy (NCBI): domain Bacteria; kingdom Bacillati; phylum Cyanobacteriota; class Cyanophyceae; order Oscillatoriales; family Microcoleaceae; genus Microcoleus; species Microcoleus sp. B9-D4. The sequence continues at coordinate 5,725 of NZ_JAUBTS010000107.1, read as the reverse complement.
CCGGCTATTCTCCCCCATCTAAAAGACACTCTTGCTCCTCGCCGCCCTTCTGTGACGATGCTTTGGCTTTAATCACCGCTTCTCTAAAGCCTAAAACTAATAAAATATTGGCAAGTGTTAAGAATAGTTCCGCAGAACCGTGCAGCCAATCGACATTTGCTAGTGACTCATTGTAGGCAACTTTTGCGTAAATTGCGGCGGGAATCGTCACCGCTACAAAAACGAGAGTGCCGTAAAATCCCATCAGAGCTAAACGGGGTGTTTTTCCCGATCTAGTCAAAAACCAGAGAAATCCCAAGTATGGAAATAGAGACAGAACAAATAAAGTTTCTTTGGAAATCATTAGTAATTGGTGAGCGACCAGATACTATGATAAATTAAAACCTCAAAAATTAGTGTGAATAATTTTTAACTTTTAATGTTTAGTTTTTAATATTTAATTAGACAGATGCACCCGTTTCTCTCGAACCGCTATAGAGTCGCCCAAGACCATAGCTCTTAACCCAAGCCGCAGCAGGTCGGCAGTATTCCAAACCCCTCACCCACGCGGAGACAAAACCCGTAACTTTTCCCCTAACACCGTTTTTAGAATAACACATTTTTCCCCGTGCCAGTGTGTTAATTGTCCATCACCCCAAAGCTAAGCTGTCACGCATTTAAATTGCATATTGAGGGCGGGATCTTAGGCCAAACCCTACTCCCCACAAAGCTTAGATTATTTTTTGACATTCAATTTAAATGCACAACAGCTTACCCAGCAATTAGAAAGAGAGACGGTTCCAAAGTTTTCTGTCTGCTAGGCATCAAGCAAGCATCGTTCAAAACCTCTAAATCCAAGCCGTTATTTCTATCGGCTGCCATAATTTCCTTTAGCTTAGCATCAAAATCAAAACACAGCCCGCAATCCCAAACTTTGAGTTCCAACCGTCCGTTAAACACCCTAATTTCCAGTTGAACAGGAGTTTCTACTGGCAAATTTTTGTGAGCGTGGCGAACTGCATTACTGAAACCTTCAGCCAACGCCAACTGAAACTTACACCAAACCTCAGTGGGGAGCGATAAATCTTTCAACTGTTCAAACCACAACAAAACTTGAGTTAAAGCATTGACATCTGTGTTGACTTGCAGGCTAATATGTTGAATGCAAGTTTCATGCAGCTCTTCTTCCTGCTCTGTTTCAGTCTGCCAATCCCAGGTGTTTAATAAATTCATTAACCCATCTAAAACGTTAGCTTTTTTTATATTTTGCGATCGAGTGCGACCTTCTACTTCGTAACTTTTACTCAGCCACAAACAATTTCGATTGTCGAGAGTCCGGGTGTAACTGATCTCGTCTGCAATCTGCCACATGAGTTTGATCCCCCTGCCACCTTCTGCAAGTTGATCTATGCTGTTCGACATCTATTTTCCTCGTCTGAAAGTATTAGCTGTACCCTATTTTCCCACCCGCCGAGACATTTGGTATTTTTTTGATACTTGCTTGCTCGGTATTATTTCGGGGATCACACAAAAATGCTATCTTTTTTAGAGAAGGCAGCGCATCAGCAATATGTCTTAAGAGTCTAAGCCAATTGGCTTATTTACCGATCGCCTGTACGGAGAACGATCGCCCTCGGCCGCAAAATCCAACTGCATCGATTACAAATACTTATCCGTTGTCGGAGTCGGCCACTTGCCGCAGCCGTCGCCAGCTTCAGAATCCCTGGTATTTAGCGCCTCCGGGCGTTCGCCGTTCGCTGCAGGGGAGCCTTGATGTGCGGGCTTTCATCCCCAACGCCTAAGTAATATCCGTGAGGGCGATCGAACCTTACACCGTCGAGTCGCGTCCATCCACTAGACTAGGACTTACGCAAACAACCCCGTTTCGCTCAGAATATTGGGTTGGGCAGCGAAGAATTAACAAGGAAACCGGGTTTTTGGCCCCCCCCACGTAAGTCCACCAGACAAATCGGTGATGCAAGGCAGTTACAGAACTTACCCATACTATGACCAAAATCCAACTGAAAATTCTGACTGCAGCGATAATGCTACTCCCATTTTGCGCCGCACTTCCCTTACAAGCTCAAAATCTGTCTCTAGTCAAGCGGCTGCTAGAAACCAGAGGATGTCCCGGATGCGACTTATTTGGCGCTTCCTTGAGCCGTGCAGATTTGTTTGGCGCTTCCTTGAGCCGCGCCACTCTCAACAGGGCCGACTTAGTTGATGCCGACTTGACTGCGGCTGACTTAATGGAAGCTAATTTAAACAACGCCAACATGAGAAACGCCTTTTTGGCTGACGCCGACCTCAGCAAAGCTGACATGAGCAGGGCAGACATCAGGGGAGCCAACTTAGAAAATGCCAACCTCAGCGAGAGTTTTCTGCGAGACGCATCGCTCCAGTTGGCTAATTTAAAATGCAGTAATTTGAGCGCCGCTAAACTAAGTAGAACCGACCTGAGAAATGCCGATTTAAGCGGTGCAAATCTCAGGGGTGCCGACCTCCAAGAAGCCGATTTAAGCGGTGCAAATCTTAGCGGTGCCGACCTACGATCTGCCGACTTGAGGGATGCGAGATTGAACAAAACTAATCTTACAGATGCCAATCTCTGCGGCGCCAGGATGCCGGATCGAAAAACATCTCGGCGAGGCTGCGAAGTTAAGAAAGAACAAGCTATAAGCGCGAACAATTACTGTAATTACTGCTATGCCTTAAATGACTGGTGGCTGAATGTATTAAGGTTATACTAAGCGGTATCATCGGGATAACTGCTCCGCTTTAGATATCTACTGTTAGAAGGGCGAGCAGGCGGTACAGATATCAAACTTAACCTGTTACCGCCAATAGCTTTTATCTACTGTGAAGAACCTAAAAATTGGCTCAGTATTTGCAGATATTCTGCGCCCCCGATATGTGCCACATTAGTGTGACCTCCGTCAGGAACTATGTACAACTGTTTGGGTTCAGGTGCTGCATCAAACAGTTTTTTGGTCATTTCCACTGGAACTACATTGTCAGCAGCCCCGTGAATAAACAGCACAGGCATTTGCAGGCGATCGACTTTTGAAAGAGAATCAAACCGCTGTGTCAGCAAAACATCGATCGGAAACATCCAAAACAGCCCTTTTTGGAAATTCACCATCGCCCGCGTGGAAGTAAAAGAGCCTTCTACGATTACCCCTGCTGCCTCCGGGTGACGCACGGCTAGATCGATCGCGATCGCCCCTCCCAAAGAATGACCGTAGATATAAATTTGATTCGGGTTAATCCCCCGCTGTTTCACCAAATAATCCCAAGCAAGTTGAGCATCCTCATAAACCTGAGATTCACTCGGAAAATCGCCCTGGCTTTTTCCATAACCACGATAATCCATCACAAATACCGACAAACCTAACCCATGAAATCGATAAGCGTGTTCGACATTTGATCCCACATTTGAAGCATTGCCGTGCAGGTACAAAACTACCCCCCCTAACCCCCCCTTGTTAAGGGGGGGAACCGGAGCGACTGCCGGTCTCTCACTTTGCGGGGACGTTCCGACTCCTCTAGCTCCCCCCCTTGGCAAGGGGGGGCTGGGGGGGGTATCCGAGTCTCCGGTGTTAACAGTGTTAACAGAGGGAACAGCCTCCCCCTTTCTTGCTCCCCCCCTTAGCAAGGGGGGGCTGGGGGGATTTTCCGAGGCAGGAATCCACCACCCGTGCACGCTGTCCACCGCGCCTGTTTTAGTTGAAATTGGCAACCAAACATCTTGATAGTTCAACTGAAAAGCATCTGGCGTAGTTTCGATCGCCCGCGCAGGAAAAAAGATAAACTTACCTTGCGCTACAAATAGGAATACACAAGCAGCAGAATAAGCAACGGCCAAAACTATCCCAAAAGCTATTAGCGATTTAGACAAAAGGAATACTAGCAACTTGTTCATAGATAGAGCACGCGGGAAATTAGAGATCGCTCAAAAGCTAATGGCAAATGATTAATTCAGACAATTAGCCAAGATCGATTACTAACTTCCGCCGCAGCATTCCGCCGATTTTCAAAAATTAATGCAATTCCGGGTGGTGCAAGTGCCAATTCGTAGACTGTTCGTAAGCGTGAGCCACCTGAAACAACCGAGATTCTTGCAAAACATTACCAATCAGTTGTATACCCACGGGCAGTCCTTTATCGTCAAATCCGCAGGGCAAACTCAAAGCTGGCAAACCAGCAAGATTCACGGGAATAGTCATCAAATCTGACAAATACATACTCAGGGGGTCATTGAATTTTTCGCCTGCCTTAAATGCGGTAGTAGGAGCTGTGGGACAGACTAAAACATCAACTTGAGAAAAAGCTTTTTCAAAGTCTTCTTTAATCAAAGTCCGAACTTTTTGAGCTTTTAGATAATAGGCATCGTAATATCCAGCCGACAATACGTAAGTGCCGATCGCAATCCGGCGTTTAACTTCCGCACCGAACCCTTGAGAGCGGGTTTTGGCATACATATCCAAAAGATTATCGGGGTCTGGAGAGCGGAAACCGTATTTGACTCCATCATATCGCGCCAAATTTGCCGAAGCTTCGGAGGGAGCAATAATGTAGTAAGTGGGCAAACCGTAGCGGAACCGGGGACAAGAAATGACTTGAATTTCTGCGCCCAATTGTTGAAATTGCTCGATCGCCTTAGTAACAGCGTCTTTAACCCCGGAGTCCAGCCCTACACCAAAAGTTTCTTTAATTACACCAATTCTAATCTGACCCTTCGGTCGCAAACTGGGTCTTAAAGCTTGAGCGTAGTCAGGAATTGGGACATTAAGACTCGTGGAATCTCTCGGATCGTAACCGGCGATCGCCCCCAACAAAATCGCCGAATCCTCAACAGTCCGGCCAAAGGGCCCGATTTGATCGAGAGAAGAAGCATAGGCCACCAAACCGTAGCGAGAAACCAACCCATAAGTCGGTTTCAGCCCCACCAACCCGCAAAAAGCAGCAGGTTGGCGGATTGAGCCCCCAGTATCCGAACCCAAACTCACGACGCATTCTCCAGCGGCTACCGCTGCGGCAGAACCGCCAGAAGACCCTCCGGGCACGCGCTCCAAGTCCCAAGGATTCGCGGTAACTTGATAAGCAGAAGTTTCTGTCGAGCTCCCCATTGCAAACTCGTCCATATTCGCCTTACCCACAATCACCGCACCGGCTGCTTGGAGTTTCGAGACGACGGTGGCATCGTAGGGAGGAACAAAATTCTCCAAAATTCGAGAGGCGCAGGTTGTGGGAACGCCCTCGGTACACATATTATCTTTAACGGCGATCGGGATGCCGGCCAACAGGCCAATTTGCTCTCCGGCTGCGATTTGGGCATCCACTTTATGGGCCTGCGCCAATGCGCTGTCTGCTGTCACGCACAGAAAGCTTTTCAACTTCGGCTCTAGCTGGGTAATTCGGTCTAATGCTTCTTGAGTAATTTCCACAGCAGAGCGTTCTTTATTGACCAGTTGTCGGTGCAACTCGCGGATGGATGCCATGCTCGTACCTTTATTATTTCTACTTTGAGACAATACAGTTAATATAACTGGCAATTGTACCTGCTTACAGCCCGAAGGCAAAGTCGGCTATTTTTGTGGCGAAAGTTCGATCGAGCGATCGGCTTTTTCGATCGAACGTATTAAATGCTAAAATCAGACATTAAAAACCAGGGTAAGCTCATCTAATTTGGTATAAATTGTACTTGACAAAAAGCCGCCAATAGGATCTATATCTGTGCACCGAA
>NZ_JAUBTS010000106.1:0-14148 GCF_036705105.1 Microcoleus sp. B9-D4 | reverse complement strand
CAGTTCTTGTTTTATTGACAAGATCTTAGATTCTTCGGATTCCTTTTGTCAAGCATGATTGAGACGCTCTTACCCTGACCTTAAAAGCCTCATAAGTTTCAATTTATCATCAAACCATGAAACACACTCTAATATGCAATGAGTGCATAGCCTTCTTGTCTTTAATTTCTAATTTATGTCGTTCTCCTCCTTTTTTTCTTCTCCCGCTCTCTTTATTTCAGCAATAAGGGTGTTACTGAAACACATTTAGTATGACTTCCACCCTAAACACTTAACCACTGTTATCCAAACTTTACTCAAATAGGAGTTACAAAGATGAAAACCACCAAGATAGCTGCTTCTATTCTTTCCCTATCAGTAATCGTTCCGGGATTAATTGTTTCAAATTCTGTACCGACACAAGCTCAAATTAACCAACCAGTTTGTCCACAAGGTTATACTGACTGGCAGATTCAACAGGGAGTTGAGCTTCGAGGTATTGCTATAAAATTCACAGGCCTTCAAAATAATTGGCGTTACATTCTCAACCCTGCAACTCAACAACAGTTTTCGGAAGAACAGGCTCAGAGGTTAACACCAGGAGATATAGTTTGCATTCCTAGTAACTGGTTGATAACCAAATAAAGAAACCACAGGATAGCCTACTTGCGCTGCACTAGCTTTGCTGACTTTTTCCACATAACATCTATTGCGATCGCACTCCAATCAAAAAACAAAATCATTGGCTAAAAAGTGATCGCCTAACAAAAATCACTCATACCGAAACTCTGACGATTACTCACGCCGGGATGAATATGACTTTGGAATCATTGATTAATGGAGTACCGATGGTGGCAATTCCTGTGGCAAATGACCAGCCGGGAGTGGCTGCGCGGATTGCTTATACGGGTGTGGGTGAAGCGGTTTATTTGAAGGAATTGAGCGTGCCTAAACTCCGATCGACCATTGGGAAAGTCCTAACCCAAGAGTGGTATCAAAAAAGGCTGATCGCCCTCCAAGACACGATCGCGCGATCGGGCACAGTCAAGAAAGCGGCCGATATTATCGAACAGGTTGTATTGACTCGAAAGCCGGTCTTGGCTGAAAAATAGCTGCAGACTGTGGTATTATTTTGTGCTTTAACTGAAACCACAGCCCCTCGACAAACCATAAGTAAAGCAGTAGCCAGGATTTTCAACTGTTTGAGTATCATACTTAAGCAGTCCCTGTTAAGTCATTTTAGAGAAGTTTGAAATTGAGACAGTGTTGCTTGTGGGCGATTGCAATGAAAAACGCAGCCGTCGATACGATCGCGGAATTGCCAGCAATGGTTTCAGCAATTAATAACGTCGAGTGAAACCTCGGCGGTTGCTATAATTCCAAATAATCAAATCAGGATTAAGCGTGTCACCAGCAAACTCTCAACAACAAACCCCTCTATTAGATGCCTTGCGCGATCGCACAAATCATCCGCACGCCCCATTCTACGCCCCCGGACACAAAGGCGGACAAGGAATCTCTCAACCCCTAATTGACTTATTTGGTGCGGCAGTATTTCGATCGGATTTGCCCGAATTGCCGGAGTTAGACAATCTCTTTAACCCAGAAGGTGCAATTGCCGAAGCTCAAGACTTGGCCGCCGAAGCATTTGGAGCCCAATCAACTCGGTTTTTGGCAAACGGTTCTACTTGCGGAATTATCGCCGCCATCTTAGCAACTTGCGGCCCCGGCGATAAAATTATCCTACCTCGAAATATCCACTCATCGGCAATTTCTGGTTTAATTTTATCCGGTGCAATTCCGATTTTTGTCAATCCAGAGTACAACTCGGATTGGGATCTTGCCAACAGCATCACCCCAGAAGCCACAGCCTCCGCATTAGAACAATATCCCGACGCCAAAGCAGTAATGATAGTTTACCCAACCTATCACGGCGTCTGCGGGGATTTGCGGGCGATCGCCCAAATTACCCATCAATACAACATACCGTTATTAGTAGACGAAGCCCACGGCGCGCACTTTAACTTTCATCCAAACTTGCCAGAACCGGCACTATCAGCCGGTGCCGATTTAACAGTACAATCAATCCACAAAACCCTGGGTGCAATGACACAAGCATCGATGCTGCACGTCAAGGGCGATCGCATAGATATCCAAAAATTAAATAAAGCATTGCAGTTAGTACAATCTACCAGTCCGAGTTACATACTATTAGCATCCCTAGACGCCGCCCGCCAACAAATCGCACTCCACGGCAAAGAGTTAATGGGGCAAACTTTACAGCTAGCCGAAAAAGCGCGATCGCGCATCAGTCTAATTCCCGGCTTATCAGTTTTAGAACCGTTAAATACACCGGGCTTTGCAGCATTAGACCGCACCAGGCTAACAGTAAAAGTATCAGATTTAGGAATCACAGGATTTGCCGCCGATGAAATTCTGCACTCTCAACTCGGTGTGACGGCAGAATTACCAATGCCGCAACATCTAACATTTATTATCAGCTTGGGCAATACAGAATCAGATATTGACAATTTAGTTAAAGCTTGTACTCTTTTAGAAGGAAGAAGGAAGAAGGAAGAAGGAAGTTCGGCAACGGATTCTGTAACGGATGTAACGGATGTCAGGAAGAAGGAAGAAGTCCAAAAGAAGAAGTCCGAGAGAAGAAGTCCGATGTCCGATGGAAGATTTGCCCAATCTCCCACTCTCCCAATCTCCCCCTCTCCCCCTCTCCTGTCCCCCCGCGAGGCCTTCTTTTTCCCAGCGGAAACAGTACCTGCAGACAAAGCAGTCGATCGCCTGTGCGCCGAACTCATCTGTCCCTATCCCCCAGGAATACCAGTCTTGATGCCCGGTGAAATCATTACCCCAGCAGCCGTTGACTACCTGCAACAAATCCTTGCCGCCGGCGGAAAAATCACAGGTTGCAGCGATCCCGGCCTCCAAACTCTCAAGGTTGTGCGACAGTAAATATTAAGGCTTCGGGGAAATTGGGAGAATTTCTACTTCTTCCGCGAGTTCCAACTTCGGTCTTGCTTCAATCAAAAATCAAAAATCAAAAATATAACTATGCTTTGGCCCTACGTCACTCCAGGCATCCCGGATGACTTATTTGAACGTTTACCGGGAATTCCCATGAGTAAGCGAGAAGTCCGACTGCTGTTAATCTCCCACCTGCGGCTGCAAGCAGATTCAGTCGTGTGGGACATCGGTGCAGGTACTGGTACGATCGCCGTAGAAACAGGTTTGCTGTGTCCCAAAGGTCGGATTATCGCCGTCGAAAGGGACGAAGAAGTAGCAAGCTTGATTCGCAGAAATTGCGATCGATTCGATCTCGACAACGTAGAAGTCATAGAAGGCAGTGCCCCGGAATGCCTGGAAAACCTGCCCCAACCCCCCCACCGAGTCTGCATCGAAGGAGGTCGCCCCATTAAAGCCATTCTCCAAGAAGTCTGGCGGTACTTGCAACCCCACGGTAGAGTTGTCGCCACAGCATCGAATTTAGAGAATCTTTACGCCCTTTCCGAAGGGTTCGCCGAGTTGCAAGTCCGCAACATTGAGGTAGTCCAGTCCGCCGTCAACCGCTTGGAGACTCGCGGCCTCAGTCAAACCTTTGCCGCCGTCAATCCCATATTTATTCTCAGCGGCGAAAAGCTGGATTAGAAGTTAGTTGACAGTTGACAGTTGACAGTTGACAGTTGACAGTTGACAGTTGACAGTTAACTTTAACCTGGTTCCTCGGCACAGCCTGGGAATACATACCCCATGCCCCATGCCCTATGCCCTATGCCAATTCCTAAATGTAATTCTTAACCTTTTTTACGTTCAATTAACCTTCATACTTAGAATAAGGGCGACCATAGCTGGATTGACCCCCTGAGTTGAGATTTTGGATCATCGCCAGTTGGGTATTGGGCTTGGCTGTGTAAGGGAGGAAACGGTACCCTAACAATCCTTGCATCCTTGCATCCTTGCATCCTTGCATCCTTGCGTCGAATGACACGCCCAAAAACGGATACAAGCCGCCGACAATCGTCGTGGGCTACCAAAAATTTTAGACCCTAGTTCAATCTCCCAGATTCATCTGTGGAGTAAATCTAGAATCTAAAATCTAAAATCTAAAATCTAAAATCGAATTACCCACCGCCGTCTGCAAGAGAAATTCATTTTATGCCTTGGTCTCGTATCCTGAGTGGAATAGTTGCGATCGCCCTTGCTTTGGGAATGATTATTATGGGCGGATGGTACTTCACCGTCGGCTTTGGGGTCATCGTCTACCTAGGGCAATTGGAATATTTTCAATTAGCCAGGGCTAAAGGTATTGCACCCGCTGCCAAAACTACCTTAGCCGTCAGTCAAGGGCTATTAATTACTGCCGCCCTAGCACCGGAACTCGTAGATGCCATGTTCCCCTTAGCGGGAACCTTAATTTGTTTCTACCTGTTATTCCAACCTAAATTATCGACGATCGCCGATATTGCCTCCTCAGTTTTAGGATTGTTCTACGGCGGTTATTTGCCCAGCTATTGGGTACGGCTGCGAGTCGGCCTTGACCCAGCCAATCTTGCTACAACCCAACTTTCGCAGGCAGTAGCAAGCAATTTGCCCGTTAACATTTACTCGCCACCGTCTTGGACAACTTCCAGCCATATATCTTTAGGATTGACTTCGCTGCTGCTGGCTTTCTTCTGCATCTGGGCCGCTGACATTGGGGCTTATTTTGTCGGCAAATTCTTCGGGCGCACTAGCCTATCCCACATCAGTCCTAAAAAAACCGTTGAAGGTGCCGTATTTGGAGTTTGCGGCAGCATCGCCGTGGCAGTCGCTGGTTCTTGGTATTTGCACTGGCCGGGGTGGCAGTATACTGGGGCTGCTTTTGGTCTGTTGATTGGCGTGGCTAGCCTGTTGGGAGATTTAACTGAGTCGATGATGAAGCGAGACGCCGGCGTTAAGGATTCGGGACAGTTAATCCCCGGTCACGGCGGCATTCTCGATCGCACCGACAGTTATGTTTTTACCGCGCCCTTAGTCTACTATTTTGTCACTTTACTCTTGCCCGCGATCGACTCTTTTTTAATTAATCGGTAAGTGGGAATTGGGCATTGGTCATTGGTCATTGGGAATTGGGCATTGGGAATTGGGAATTGGTCATTGGTCATTGGCTATTTATTCCCAGGATCTACCGAGGAACCAGGTTAAAGTCAACTGTCAACTGTCAACTGTCAACTAACTAAGGCAAAACTCTAATTCCTCCCCGACAAACAATCTCCCCCGGACTCAAAATCAACTCTTCTATCTCAACTTCCGGCCCAAAATCAATTTTAAAACTATTGAAATCACTGCTCTTTAGTTCTCCATCCATTTCGATTTCTGGTGATTCAAACATCAATTCGCGACCGCTGGCTATCCGTAAACCAGTCCGCAATACCAAAGCAATTTGCCTACCGCCAGCGCGCAAAATTGTCGCCGAAAGCGTTAACAAACCCGCCTCAATTGCAATCAGCGAATTTTGCAACTTCAGCGACTTTTCCCTATCTGTCAGCGGCAGCATAGGCAGCAAAAATTCGCTCAAAGCATCAGCCAGCAAAGGCGCTTTCAGCGACGCATTCAAATCCGCTTGGCTGAGCCTCAGAACGCCTGTCACGGGAACGGATTCCAGGAGGCGCACGGGTTGGCCTTTGAGAGCTTGACCGAGGTTGATGCGAATGCCGCAGCCCTCTATCGCAACTTCAGTTAGGTGTAGTCCTTTATACACAGCACCGATCGCGGCAGCCGTGACTTTGGGGATCGCACCGCTGAAGATTTGTCGATCGCTCCCCTCAATTTTCACCTTCAACTCGTCCACATCCTGAACTTGTGATCGCAGCCACAACTGCACCGCCGGAGACAGCACCGCGCTCGCGATCCGGCTGCCTTGACTCGGCGAAGGTCTCCCCGGCTCAAGGCCGAGATTAACAGTCCCACCAGAGCCAGCAGCGCCATTTCTATTGTCAAATAGAAGAGAGTCTCGATCGACAGTCATAAACAATTTCATAATTTGACACTCCTCGCCCTGAAGGCACGAGGATTATTAAGACATTTCGATCTTAATATCCCTAGTAATAGGGTTCCCAGGCTGACCACGAAAAGCACATAGGTGTGTAGTCATATCTCAAGAGTGAATGTTTTGGGCGTAGACTTTCCCCCAGTCCGGGGGTAGGTTTTTAAATCTTGTCTGATCTGGTTATTGTACCATATTCATTTGTTGAGATGGATGTGTTTTTTTAGTGGAAAATGGAAAAAGCCGTCCGATCAGGACGGGGTTTTAAACCCAATCTTCTGATAAACCTTAATATTCAAGCACAGAAATTTAACTAGAGCTTGCACATCCAATCTCAAAAACCCGGTTTCTGCACAGATATATCGCCGTCAACCTCTGATTTTCCTTAGAAACCGGGTTGATGAACACAAGTCCGATTAACTCCAAAATCAAGCAGAAATCTGGCATCAGCCACGCCAGAAGCAGAAAAATTCTCACCTTTGTCGCCTTGGGCTCTTTGGGTAGTTCACGAGTTGTGCGATCCCGATGAAAAATTCGCGATCGAGCGTATAAATTTAACCAGCAGTACGGGATTTATGGTAGTGTGGGTTTATGGTCGGGTCAGACCCACACCTTTCAAACCAGCCGCACATCAACGGTGCAAACCTGTGCCTGCCGCGAGTCTTTTCGTCGTAGTTTTTGCACAGCATTCAGGGTAATGCCATAAGGACAATCTGCACCGGGCACAAGGACAATCTGTGCCATGCCGGGCGTCCTGTAATAATTGGTCAGCACTATAATTTATTCCCAATCAGGAATTGAGCATTGCTAGTACGGTTAATCAATTAACCGTGTCGTGTTTCCTCCCCACCGTTCGCTCGTTGGGGATTTCCACACTCCCGTCATGTCTGATGAAAGGCTGCAAAAAATCCTCGCCCAGTGGGGCATTGCCTCTCGCCGTCTTGCAGAACAGATGATTGTAGCTGGACGAGTCCGAGTTAATGGCAATATTGTTCGCTTAGGAGAAAAAGCGAATCCCGATCGCGATCTCATCCAAGTCGATGGAGTCCCGGTGAAACCAACGGATAAACCCGCAAAGGTCTATCTGTTGCTCAACAAACCGGCAGGCGTAGTTTCTACTTGCAGCGATCCAAGATCCCGATCGAAAGTTCTCGACTTGCTGCCACCACAACTGCGCTCCGGTCAAGGCATCCACCCCGTAGGACGCTTAGATGCAGATTCCACCGGCGCCCTCTTGCTCACCAATGATGGTAAGCTGACATTTTGTTTGACCCATCCGCGTCACTCGATCGCCAAAACTTATCAGGTTTGGGTGAGCGGCGATCCCCCGGAACCCATACTACAAAAGTGGCGTCAGGGCATCATCTTGTCCGGCCGAAAAACTTTGCCCGCGAAAGTTAAAGTTATCGATCGCGCGCAAGACCAAACTCTGTTAGAAGTCATGCTATCAGAAGGCAGAAACCGACAGATTCGGCGAACAGCCGAGCTATTGGGATATCCCGTGGTGCGCCTGCACCGCACAGCCATTGGCCCGATTCAATTGCAGCGGCCTGGTTTGCCAATATTGCCACCAGGCTGCTGCCGACCCCTAGAAGATGCGGAAATTATTTATTTATGGAATCTAGTCAACCTAACATCAATAAGCGTGCCAGTAAATTCCCAGGAGCACAGCATATGACAAAGAATTTATTGTTTTTATTCTTCAAAACAACTAAGCAGAAACTGCACTCCCAAGAGCCAGAAACAGCTCAGAAGAAGCTAGCGGAAATTGGAACTCAACTCCGTCAGTACCGCGAACAGCAGTCGATTTGTTTGGACAAAGTAGCCGTGGTAACAATGATTCGGCGGAATCTGCTACAAGCAATCGAGGACGGTCAACTCGACCAACTTCCCGAACCCGTCTACACTCAGGGTTTGATCAAGCGCTACGCTGAAGCAATGGGTTTGGACGGAACTCAGTTTGCCGACTTTTTCCCGATCGAACCGGCGCCGCGATCGAGAACCAAGCTATCCTGGCAAGATGGGCCTCAGTTGCGGCCGATGCACCTCTACCTCTTTTACACCTTTCTAATTATCTGTTCGGTCAATGTCTTATCTCAGTTGATGAGCGGTTCTATTACCGCAAAAAACGGTGCGGGAGTCGAAGAATTAGCGCTTGGGCCGCAAGAACAAGCTCGCGCCGCTGCTGAGGCATCAAGAGCCTCACAAAATCAGAAACCGGATAGTTACGAGGCTGTCGAAGCAGTAAGAACAGGTCAAAGTTTAGATAAATCTGGCAATAAACCAGTAATGGTTAACGTCACTTTTAAAGCAGAATCGTGGATGCAGGTTAAAGTCGATGGTAAAACAGAGTTTGAGGGAACTTTGCCGACCGGGACTGTTCGCACCTGGGGGGCTCAAAAGCAATTGGTAGTGGTAGCAGGTAACGCCGGCGGGGTAATGGTTGCTGTTAATAACGGACAAGCCGAACAACTCGGAGATCCGGGAGTCGCCAAAGAAGTAGTTTTTAAAGCAAACGAACTCAATCCTGCAGCACCGCCCAAAAATGAAGGTTGAGTGTTAATTGGTAATTGTTAATGGCTAATAGGTAATAGCAGGCCCTCCACAGATTTTAATTAGAATGTCCCTCTTTATTGACTCATTACCAATTACCAATTACCCATTCTATCAAACCCGGTTGCATCGGAATATTCAAATCCACCAAACCGTAAACCACGGATGGTGCAACCGGAATTGCTCTAATTCATCTGCGTTAATCTGTGTTGATATGCCCTCATCTGCGGTAAAAAAAAGAGAATGTATTAACCGCACCGGACAAGGGATTGACGCTGATTCACGCAGATAAAGAGTAGAGAGATAGGAAGAATTCCGATGCTAACAGATTTGATATTACCCATTAACAATTACCAATTACCCCTTACCGACGCTCAATGTTTATTAGGAGCGCGCCCGGAGATGTAAGTCATAGTTTTTAGCCGATCGCGCACTTCCCAATTCAAAGCTTCGGGTCGATACCGCCATCCCCAATTTCCCTCTGGTTTCCCCGGAAAATTCATCCGCGCGTCAGTATCTAAACCCAACAAATCTTGAAACGGCACAATTGCCATATTAGCAATAGAAATCCAACCCATGCGGATTAAAGACCAGTGAATTCCTTGGGGATCGATGCAGCCCAAATAACGCATAACCTCATCTCTTTCGTAGTTTTGCAGTTGATTGAACCAGCCGACAGTCGTGTCGTTGTCGTGGGTGCCGGTGTAGACTACGGAGTTGCGATCGTAATTGAAAGGCAAAAAAGGATCGCCCGGACCACCGGCAAAAGCAAACTGCAAAATCTTCATTCCTGGAAACTCGTATCGATCGCGCAAAGCTTCCACTTCTGGAGTAATTACCCCTAAATCTTCAGCGATAATCGGCAAGTTGCCAAACTTCTCGTTAATTAGATCCAATAAAGCTGTGCCCGGCGCTTTAATCCACTCTCCCTCGATCGCAGTTTCTTGTCCGCGCTTCACCGCCCAGTAAGCGTCAAATCCTCGAAAGTGGTCGATCCGAGTCACATCTACATAAGAGAAAATCGCTTCAAAACGCTGCACCCACCACTCAAAATTAGTTGCTTGCAACTTCTCCCAATTGTATACGGGGTTGCCCCACAATTGACCTGTATTGCTGAAGTAATCAGGGGGAACTCCCGCCATTAAAGCTGGTTCTCCGCTGGCTTCATCCAAGCAAAATATTTCTCGATGAGACCATACATCCGCGCTGTCGTGAGCTACATAAATCGGAATATCGCCAATAATTTTAATGTCCCGCATATTAGCATAGCGTTTCAACTCCGTCCACTGGCGAAAAAACTCAAACTGGACGTATTTGTAGTAATAAATCTCAGAATTTAGCTGCTGGCGCCAATTCTCTAGGGACTTTGGTTCTCGACGGGCAATTTCTGGTTCCCAATTGTTCCAGCTAACACCGCCAAAGTGATCTTTTAGTGCCATAAATAAGGCGTAATCTTCCAGCCAATTCTCTTTGCTTTCGCAAAAACCTGAGAATTCTTTTTGCTGGATCGGGGATGCTTTGGCTTTGAAGTTTTCGCAAGCTTTTTTGAGCAAAGGCACTTTCAGGGCGATCGCTCGCTCGAAGTCTACATAATCCAGCGGAAATTCTGGCAAATTAGCGAAGTCTTCATCTCCGAGCAATTGCTGGTCCCGCAGCAGTTCTGGGTTAATTAGCAGCGGATTTCCCGCCATTGCTGAATAGCACGAATAAGGAGAATTGCCGTATCCTGTCGGGCCCAGCGGCAATACCTGCCAGTATTGCTGGTCGCTCTCTACTAAAAAGTCAATAAAGCGATATGCTTCTATTCCCATGTCCCCAATGCCAAATTGACTGGGAAAGGATGTGGGGTGGAGTAGCATGCCGCTGGATCGGGGAAAAAGCATAATCTATCTAAAGATATAGGAATTTAACATTGACAATTTGACCTATCTTCCCTACCAGTTAAACTTCGTAGTTTTTAGGGGGATTGTTAGGGCAAATACTTTTGTGATTGTCTCATATTTTCTGCGATAACGTGCTTACCAAATATTTTTATGGAACTCTACTCATAAATCCTGAGTAGAGTTCAAAACATCAAAATCCGAACTTACACGATCGCCCTACTTTCACAGCTAGGTTTTTTTACTCAGGCTCGTTTGCTGCAACAAAGTATTTTGCTTGAGCGTACCCGGTTTTTGCTTAATTTTTAAATCTAACTTTTCTTTTGTTTTCGCCCCATCTCTCTACAGTCGTAAATTGCCCGCCAACAATCAGCCATCACTTAAGCAGAGCCAATGCACAAATCAGCCGACTGTTTTTGTATCTCAAAAAACAGTCGGCTGTGGAATTACCTGAAAAGAGGCTGAGTTTAAGCTTGCTTGTTCAACATTTTCTGCACTTGTTTGAGAGCTATACTGCCGATGTTGTAAGCAGCCCAGCCGCCCGCCAACAATACGGGCATCAATACTATTAGTATGCGGAAGTCAAATTCCATGAGTTCTCCTCCTAAAGTTTTTTAACAAATTCTCATAATCTATTTGTATCTCATTTTGTCGCCATTCTCTTGACTCTTTAAGCAAATATTCGGGATACGCAGGAGGACATCGCTCCGCAAGAATAGAGAGCGAAAGCGAAACTCCTGGGCGGGATCTCGGCATTCGCTGCACCAATTATCCCACAATCTGTTTGGCAATCCCTTCCACCACCTTAGTTAGAGGGTCGTTAGGGAAGTGCAGCGCAAACACTCCCTTGCTGGCGAGTAGCATCATCTTGTCGCTGTGGGGCAGTACCCCTGCCACTGGGATGTTGTAGATACTCTCTACTTGCTGCTTCAAATCCTCGAAATCCAGGGATTCTGGGGCTTTATTGATCGTCATCAAAATCTTGGGAACTTCTAATTTGCGGGCCACATCTACCGTGACAGCAGTTCCCTGAAAATCTTGCTGATCCGGACGCAGAATCAGCAGCAGGATGTCGGAAATGGTGATGCTGAGGAGGGTTTCTTCGTTGAGACCCGGGTGCGTGTCTATAAATAGGTAGTCTAAGTTCAAAACCTCGATCAGTTCTTGAAAGCCGTCGGTAAGCAGTCCCACGTCGTAGCCTTCCCGCAAAACTCGCGCTATCTCCCCTGCTTTAATGCTCGAAGGAATCAGGTAGAGGTTGCCGTTACTGGCTAATGGTGGCAGCAGCGAACTCACATTGTAGGCCGTATCCGCGATCGGACACCGGCCCCACAGGTAATCGTTCAGGCAGCGATCCATATTGCTCTCGCTGAAACCGAACAACACGTGAATCCCTGGTGATTGAATGTCTGTGTCCACAATGGCGACCCGATTTCCGCCGCGAGCGATAATAGATGCCAGGTTTGCTGTCGTGTTCGATTTGCCAGTTCCGCCCCGGTAAGAGTGGACAGAGATGATTTTGGACATGATCTGCGTATGAGCGTAAGAAACGGCGAGAATTAATTATGATGCAATTCTCGATGCAGTCGAGTTGCCTGTCATTCTTCCTTTGCCCCCAAATCCTCCTTGTCAGTTAAACTATCACTTTTTTCATCTTTTATCCTCTTTTCTGCGCCCCTGCGCTGTCGCATCTGTTTGGCTTTGGTTTGCAAATCGCTGAACTCGTCATCAGGTTTAGTTTCGGCTGAACTAGCACCAGAACGGGTATCTATCGTGACACCCGTTTGAGAGCCACTTTCCGATTCAGTCAGGGCGGCGCGCTGCTTCTGCTGTTTGGCTTTTTCCTGCAACTGAGCTAGGTAGTCGTCTGTCTGACTTTCGGCCTTGGGAAGCTCTGGGGTACTTGCAGTTATTTCTTGGGGCTCGGAAGGTACTTTTTCAGAGGTTTCTTGTTTGCTAATTCTCAGTTTATCTTTCTTTTTCTGCAATTCTTTAAAAAAATCAGATTCTGTGATTTCTGCGACTTGCTGTTCTTTTTTGGCTTGGTCTATTTCGATTTTGAAGACTTGTTTTACTCGATCGCTAATTGCTTTCCCGTATCCGGCTTTATTAAATCTCTCTGCTGATACAATGCTACCGCCAGTTAAGATTAATGCTAAGGCTGGCGCTGCCACAGGCACCCACCCTCCTAAGAGAAAAATCCCAAAGCCGATCGCGCAGCACCCGGACAGCATTGCTCCGAATGTCACTGTCAACTTCGCTGGGTGAGCCATCCGCGATGCCAAGGTTCCTCCGACAATTGACCATCCAGAAATCCACAGGATTTCTGCCCATTCCGGCCAAAACCACAACATCGGTCTGTTGTCTAAAACAGCACTCAGAATTTGGCTGACTACTTGTGCGTGTACCACGATCCCCGGCATGAATTGGTTTTTTTGCTGTCGCCCACTATAAGGAGTATAAAATAAATCTTTAACGGTTTCTGTGGTATAACCGATGAGAACTATTTTATCTTTAACTAAATTCGGGTCTACTTTCCCTTCTAAAACATCGGTAATTCTGACTTGGTTTGCGACTTGCTGCTTGGAACGATAGTTAATTAATATTTGATATCCCCTGACATCGGCATTTTTGTATCCTCCGTCATTGCTTGCTAGTTGTTTTAATTGGGTTTTTCCCAGCCATAAAGATTGATCGGGTGCAAGTTGGGGATAGATTTTTTGCCCTTGCAGGTAGCGGAGTGCTAGCTGGAGGTTGAAGGAATATAAAACTTGAGAATTGTCATTGCAAAGATGTTTTTGGGCCGAGGAGTTGCCCTCAATTTTCGGCGGTTTCATAAATAATAAAGCCCTGCGGAGTATGCCACCGGGATCGACTCCGAAATCTGCAAATCCCACCCGGTTTTGTGGCAGCCCCGGCGCAGGCGGAGAACCGGGATTGTCCGGGCTTCCGTCGGTGACTAAACATACCCCGATCGTTCGATCGCTTTTTTGTAAAAATTTAGTCAATTCCTCGCGCCCGTCTCCTAAAGGTACGTCTCGCAGTACATCTAAACCGATGACTGCCGGCTGCATTTTTTCCAGTTTTTGTAAGATTTCAGCTATTTTGCGATCGGATATTGGCCACTGATTCAGTTTCTGAATGTCTGCTTCGGTAATCCCCACAACTAGCAAACGCGAGTCTGGCTGTTCATCGGGACGCCACCTCACCATTTGGTCGTAAGCACTTAATTCTACTGGTTCGAGTATTCCTAGCTGTCTGGCCCCCATCAAGGATAATGTTACTGCCGCGCTGGCAATTAATACAGACTTAGCCAATGCTAGTGATGGTTTATACCTTTGACTCACTTGAGCCACTACCGATCGAATTTTGTTAGATATTTTACTCATCTGTCTTCCCCCTTGGAGACTCCCACTGTAGCTGTACCCAGGTCAGTGGCGAGAGGAAAAGGGGGGCAAGGTTTATGCTGCATACGAGTAACCATCTTTTCTGTGAATAACTGAACAATACTTGTGGCTAATCCCTGACACTAATTCGCTCGGCGGAAATATTGAATGAGCCACTGGTTCTTACGGCAACACGTCCAACGTATGTACCAATTTTTTTACCAGAGGTTACAATCGCTTTGACAATATCTCCCGTTTGAAACCCTTTAACAAACTTAAACCGGGGAACATAGCGAGATGTCAAGCCAAATTT
>NZ_JAUBTS010000105.1:0-14164 GCF_036705105.1 Microcoleus sp. B9-D4 | reverse complement strand
GGATGGCTCCGACAGACCAACCCCACGAAAACTTCATCTTCCCTGAAGAAGTTCTGCCTCGCGGTAACGCACTTTAATCAGCGCGAAATATCCAAATTTCCAGCATTTTAAAAGGGTAAGATAAAGCAGTTTAGGCTTTACCCTTAATGCTTAAAAAGCTCCTGCCGATCTATCGGCGGGAGCTTTTTGTTTCATCTAAACCGATCGCACATTTAAACCCGCTTTACACCCGATCGTCCCACAGCCCAGCTCTTGAATCCAAGATCTGCAATCCGCTGGCTGTAGAGATTGATCGAAAACCTTGCAGCAGCAATTTGCCTTCATCTTGCAAAAATCTTACTTTGTATCCCCCCATTTCAGATTCCTTGTGTTATTCTAGTAAATGTGCATACCGGAATGACACTCAGAACGCAGGTTCTTCTGGTAATGCTGCCAATCGGTAGCACACAAATCCTCATACTTAATCTCAGATTAGGATGAGGTGCGTTCAAATATAAACCATTTAGTAAAACCTGGAGGTGATGCCCATGATAGAAAGTAGTAAACGCATGGGTCATCAGATTGGAAACTACCGGCTGTGCGCCGGGGCCGCTCACTAGCAGTCAGCCGTCGTCTCCAACGGGAAACGACTTCCACGGGGAACCAGGCTGAGCTAGGGATTCTCCCGGCAGTCAGGTTCTAATCTGAAGACCCGCTAGACCGCTCTCACCTCAAATAGTGTTAAATCTTGAGTATTAAAACTTGAGGCTCAACACTATTGGTGAGAGCGGATAGTTTTTGGTCAAGGTTTCTACACGTGGGCAGTTAATCTGCCATTGCTAATCCCAAAGAACAAAATTATGGCTGACCTACTTAACAATACTGAAATTCAAGAGCGCGCCAGTCAATTGTCAGGCTGGACAATTGAAGGCAAACAACTGCGTTGTACGCGTTTATTTAAAGATTTTATCGAAGCGATCGCCTTTGTGAATAAGTTGGTCGCCCCCTCAGAAGCCGCAGCACATCACCCAGATATAGAAATTTCCTACAACAAAGTTACACTTAACTTGACAACTCACGATGCCGGAGGCTTAACTGAGAAAGACTTTGCGCTAGCCCAAGAGATTTCTACGCTAGATTAAAAGAGTGTCGGCTGGCCCAATAAGAGTCCCCGCTAGAGAAAAGCTCGCAAATAAAAAATCGACTTGGGGTTAGAATCGGGTGCTAAAAAGTCGAGAGGCCAAACGTTCAATGTATAAAAGGCTATTCCCCATCATCCGACCATGATCGTATTTGAAAAGCCAGAGTTCAAGAACGAGTCTGCTGCCGAAAAAACCCATCTGATAGAAAAGCTTTTAGATATTGGCGCGGCTCTGTCGAGCGCCCAAGATTTGGGCGACTTGTTAAACTTAATTTTATCCAAAAGTAGAGAAATTACCTACAGCGATGCTGGCAGTGTTTACTTAGTAGATCACAGCGACGAAAAATCTAAGCTGCTGTTCAAGGTAGCCCAAAACGCTTCTAAACCCAGCCTGTCGTTTAAAGAGTTTGCCCTGCCACTGACAGACAAAAGCTTGGCGGGATACGTGGCAATTACCGGTCAAAGTTTGAACCTGTCTGATGCCTACGACTTACCCCCGGGCGTACCCTATCGGCTAGATACCAGTTTTGACAGGGATATTGATTACCGCACTTGCTCGGTAATGGTACTGCCGATGCAAAACCGACAGGGAGAGACAATAGGTGTACTGCAACTGATCAACCGCAAAACAAAGGCAGATACGGTGCTGACAGCAGACAATGCCTGGGAATCGACGCAGCAGTATTCGGAGTGGGAAGAAAGGATAGTTCGATCGCTCGCTTCTCAAGCAGCAATCTCGATCGAGCGCAATCAACTGCAAGACAGCATAGAAAATTTGTTCGAGGGCTTCGTCAAAGCCTCGGTGCAAGTCATAGAAGCCAGAGACCCCTGTACCTACGGCCATTCAGAACGAGTAGCAGCCCTCACAGTACGCCTTTCAGAAGAAGTAAACACCGTCACCAGCGGAGGACTGCGCTCTATTTACTTTAATAACCGCCAAATTCAAGAACTTCGCTACGCCGCCCTGCTGCACGATTTTGGCAAAATTGGAGTGCCCGAAGCAGTTTTGACCAAACAGAAAAAGCTCTACCCCGCACAGCTAGAAATCATTCGCCACCGCTTTGGCTTAGCTCAGCGGACGATGGAAATGGAATGCGTCCAGTCTAAATATAAATACTTGCTGGAGCATTCAGCCTACCGAAAACACCCGCTCCAGGAGCCAGAGTGCGCTCAATGCCAGGAAATCGAACAGCTAGACACTCTTCTAGCAGAGGCGAAAACCAGATTAGCAGAATACTGGGAAGTGCTGCTAGAGGCAAACGAGCCTCACATTTTGGCAGCAGAACCCCTAGCTCAACTGCGAGAGATTGCTCGACAAACTTACAGAGATATAGATGGGGCAAAGAAACCCCTGCTCAACCCAGACGAGATCTTGCAATTGATGGTGTCGAGGGGCAACCTGACGCCGGAAGAACGATCGGCAATAGAATTTCACGTAACTCACACTTACGAGTTTCTGAAACAAATTCCTTGGACAAAGGATTTAAAAAATGTTCCAGACATTGCCTACGGACATCACGAAAAACTCGATGGCACAGGCTATCCGCGAGGTTTAAACAAGTCAGAAATTCCAATTCAAGCGCAATTGATGACGATCGCAGATATTTACGACGCCCTGACAGCAGGCGATCGCCCCTACAAGCGAGCTCTGCGAACAGAGGCAGCGATGAAAATTTTGCGGCAAGAAGCAGCTCACAATAAAATAAACGCGGATTTGTTAGAACTGTTCGATCACCGCCAAGTCTTTAGCGTTCTCGGACACAGCTTGGATGTTAAAGTCGAATCAGCCTAGACGAGTCGGGCGTGCTGTGCTAAAAAGTAAATAGGCGATCGGGCGCTATCTAGTGTCAGCAGTCAAATCAATCCACAGCCCAAGCCGGGTCTGGTTTTGACGCCTTTGAGTACAGGTTAAAAAACAGGCTCTCTGCAGCCGTCAGTCACATCTATATACTCGGTCAGCCCGAAAGAATCAAAAGAAAAAGTGAATTTTAGGTCTTTTTTTAGAGTATGCTAGTTGAGCAACGACTGACCACATAGAAGACTAGAAAAGTTTCTCTGTAATCGGTGTGAGGATGAGAGTGAATATGTCGAAATTTTTGTGGAGTTACTTACTAATCAGCCCAGCAGTCTTAGGAGCTACCCTAGTAGTTTCTTCGAGCGCGATGGCAGCAGACGCTCAGCAGGCTGCTGATGCGCTCAATCCCGCTGTCGCCAAAGCTGAAACCGCTGAAACCTCCGAAGCGAAACTAAATGCTTTAGCTGCTGTTTCTGAAACAACTGCTGCCTCCGAGCCAGTAGAAGAAATTTCCCAAGTCGCTGGCAGCGAAACCCACCCAGCGATTGAAGATTCGGCCACGACTGCAACTGAAAGTGCGATCGTTGGAGCCAACACAGCCCCTGCTGAGGCAGATCCCCAAGCGGCATCACAACCTACAAGTGAATCTTTAGCCGCAGTTGAGCCAGCAGTCGCTCAACCAGTAGAAAATTCTGCCCCGGCAGCCCAACTAGAAATTCCAGCCCCGGCAGCTACCGCTCTCCCAGAGCAAATCGGTGCAGTTCAATTAGAAACTCCAGCCCCGGCAGTGGCCGAGTCGGCAGAACAAAGTTTGCCAAAACCGGCTGAATCTTTAGCCCAAACTGCCGCACCACAAGAGCAAAACCCAGCCGCCACATTAGAACAGCTCAACCAGTACACCACCGAAGGTACTGTCGGCAGCGAAACTGAAGGTCAAGTCACCTCTGTTTCCCAACTTTCCGACGTGCGGCCCACAGACTGGGCCTTCCAAGCACTGCAATCCCTAGTCGAGCGCTACGGCTGTATTGCCGGTTATCCCGACGGCACATTCCGCGGCAACCGGGCAATGACCCGCTACGAATTCGCAGCCGGTTTAAATGCTTGCTTAGACAAGGTAAGCGAGCTAATTAGAGGTGGCACTGGCAACTTCGCTACGAGAGATGACTTGGCAGCCCTCCAACGGCTCCAAGAAGAATTTGCAGCGGAACTGGCAACCCTGCGCGGTCGTGTCGATGCTTTGGAAGCTCGGACAGCCGAACTCGAAGCCAACCAATTCTCCACCACTACCAAGCTGACTGGGGAAGCAATTTTTGCCCTCAGCGATGACTTTGGTGGCAACGTTGGCTTGTTTGGCACAGACGAAAGAAGAATTGGCAGCGACAATAACGAAACCGTCTTCCAACAACGGGTGCGTCTGAATTTAAACACTAGCTTCACCGGCAGAGACTTGCTCCTGACCAGGCTTCAAGTCGGCAACGGTCGCAACTTCAACCTTGGGGCTACCAGCGAAGGCACTCAAACTTGGAATTTTGTCGGCAGAACCGACAACGTTGTGGCCCTCGATACCTTGCTGTACAAGTTCCCCGTCGGTCAGCGACTGAACGTTAGCCTGATAGCCAACGCTGGCGTTTGGGACGACATTATGCCCACTGTAAACCCTTATTTTGAAGACTTTGACGGCGGCAACGGGTCATTGAGCACCTTTGGACAGCGGAACCCGATTTATCGTTTGGGCGGTGGCGCAGGTATCGGCTTTGACTATGCCTTCGGTGGCAGGGGCTTGCTGGGCGGCGTGTTCGGCCCGACTTCTCTGTCCTTCGGTTATTTGGCGTCAAATGCAGCCAGTCCGGCTAGGGGTGCAGGCTTGACGAACGGCGACTACGCGGCGATGGGTCAGTTGACTTTTACCCCCGGACGCAACTTGCAAGTTGCATTCAACTACAACCACGGTTACTTTAGCAGAGGTAACTTTGGGTTTGACAATGGTTTATCGAATGGGCCAGGCAGTCTCGGCGGTTTCACAGGTACCGGCGTAGCTAATTCTCTCAACGGTTTGAGCGAAGGCTTTGATGGCTTCAATGCTCGCAAAGTTGTCAGCAACTCCTACGGTGCTCAGGCTTCGTTACGACTGAGCCCGAGATTTATCCTTGGTGGCTGGGCTGGTTTAACCAATGCCCGCATTCTCGGCATCGGCGATGCGAGAATCTGGAACTACGCTGTCACCTTGGCTTTGCCTGATTTAGGGAAAGAAGGCAACTTGCTAGGGTTCGTGGTAGGTCGTGAGCCTTACTTGGATAAACTTGAAGCTTCGAGGAGTTTGCGGAGCTTCCGCAACGATGATTCCTATCACGTTGAAGGTTTCTACAAGTTTCAGCTCTCGGACAACATTTCTGTTACTCCGGGCGTGATTTGGGTGACAAATCCTAATCAAGATGACCGTAATGATGACATCATCATTGGTACTCTGAGAACTACTTTCACTTTCTAAGAGCGGGTTAGAAGAGGCAGGGAGGTTATACCCTCTCTGCTGGCCACTCTAAAGGCCAAGTTTAGCCCTGCCTAGCGCAGGGCTTTTTTGTTTGCGGGACGAAGGGTGCGCCAAGAATATATTAAAAATTAAAAATTATCAGTCATAAAGGCAGACAACCCGTTTCTGGAGGTAAGGCTGTGGTGGAAGCGGAGGGAGTCGAAACGAGAAACTGGGTTTGTTGGGTTCAGATTGCCGATCGTTCCAACGATCAAGTGATGAAAGTCGCTCAAGTTCAGTGGAAAACCGGGGTATAATAAAGGGTAAAGTTAGGAGTTAGAATTTGGAACTCAACATTGATGAGAATTTTAACATCTGACTTAGGAGTTGATAATTCTGATATTTGAAGCAATTATGGTAGAACTCTCCTGTAAAAGCGAATACGCAATCTTAGCTTTGCTGGAGCTTGCCGATTGCTACGAAGAAGGCGAGCCTCTGCAAATTCGCCAGATAGCGGCTCAGCAAAATATTCCCGATCGATATTTAGAACAGTTGCTGGCTACCATGAGACGCTGCGGGCTGATTCGCAGCCAGCGAGGAGCTAAGGGAGGTTATATCTTGGCCAGGGAACCCTGGAAAATTACACTGCTAGAAATTATCAACTGCCTCGAAGGCTCAGAGTTCGATCGCTCTGAAAAAGACTCGCCTGCTCAAACTGTAGAAAGTGCGGTGATTTGGGAAGTTTGGCAAGAAGCTCGATCGATTGCCAACTCGGTGTTGCAAAAATACACGCTACAGGATTTGTGCGAAAAGCGCAATGGCAGACGGCAGCTCGATATCATGTATTACATCTAGTTAGTATTGCCAACTAGGAATTAAGATTTACTTTCAACCACAAACTGACAAAGATTATGCGTATTGCTGGCGACATTACAGAATTGGTAGGGCGGACGCCTCTGGTGCAACTCAACCGCATTCCCCAAGCCGAAGGCTGCTTGGCTCGGATTGTGGTAAAACTCGAAGGCATGAATCCGGCAGCATCGGTGAAAGACCGCATCGGTGTCAATATGGTCAATCAAGCAGAGGCCGAAGGGCTGATTAGTCCAGGCAAAACGGTTTTAGTGGAACCGACTTCTGGCAATACCGGAATTGCTCTGGCAATGGTGGCAGCGGCTAAGGGCTACCAGTTGATTTTGACCATGCCGGATACGATGAGCACAGAACGCCGATCGATGCTGCGAGCTTACGGGGCCCAACTAGAACTGACTCCCGGAATTGAGGGCATGAGTGGCTGCATCCGCCGCGCTCAAGAGATTGTGGACAAAACTCCCAATGCCTATATGTTGCAGCAGTTTCGGAATCCAGCAAACCCCCAGGTTCACCGTTCGACAACGGCTGAGGAAATTTGGGAAGATACAGACGGCGAGGTGGATTTCCTGATTTCTGGAGTCGGCACTGGCGGTACGATTACGGGTGTCGCAGAGGTGATTAAGTCGCGGAAACCCGAGTTTAAGGCGATCGCCGTTGAGCCGGCCAATAGTCAGATACTGTCGGGCGGAAAGCCTGGGCCTCACAAAATTCAAGGTATCGGTGCTGGTTTTGTACCACCGGTGCTGAATGTGGATTCGATCGACGAAATTATAGTTGTTACCGATGACGAGGCGATCGCCTATGGCCGTCGCTTGGCCAGAGAAGAAGGACTTTTGTCCGGTATTTCCAGCGGTGCGGCACTATGTGCCGCGGTGAAAGTCGGCAAGCGTCCCGAAAATGCAGGGAAATTGATTGTGATGATTCAGCCTAGCTTCGGCGAACGCTATCTGAGCACTCCCTTATTCCAAGATCCAGAACTCAATTTGGCGATGGCCCTCAACTAGGCTAGCCTCCGGCCCAAGTCGCAGAAATAGAGAGCAGGGCGTAGACTGTACGCTCTGCTTGGCTTTTTAGTAGATTAAAGAATGGCGATAGATTGTAGCTTTCTCGAACGCGATCGATATCGTTTCCGGTTGCATCGGAATGATTTAACCGCAGAGGGCGCTCCAGAACGCAGAGGGAGAGAATACAGAGAGGAATAATTCCGATGCTACCGGATTTGATATGATGCCGAATTTCTGAAGGAGCTTTTTTTTGAACTAACCGCTTTCGGCGTGTTAGCGAAGCGGGCGCTGAGCGCTTTTGTGGCGAAGGAAGAGCAAAGAAAAGAAGGGCTAACTGTTGGCGGGAGCAGCGCTATAGGAGTCCTCAATCTCGATCGGCTTACCACTTCCAAAGCCTCAATGTTTTTCTAAAATAGATTTATGATAAGTTGAAAACTGAGTTTTTTTACTGACAATTTTTGACATTTATATCAGATAAATACTTAAAAACTTAGCAAAAAATGATATTTTTGTCAAGCACTTTTTCACATATTATCCAGATTTCAAGGAAATAACAGCGTGTCTTCCGTTATCAATCACTACAAAACCCTAAAGATTAGCCCAACCGCAACACAAGCCGAGATTAAACAAGCATACCGCCGTTTAGTCAAATTATTTCATCCAGACAGCCGCAGCGACACAGCGGGTCACGAAGAGATTGTCCGCCTCAATGCAGCCTATGAAATATTAGGAGACCCCCAGCACAGACAATCTTACGATCGCCAATTTTC
The DNA here is from genome assembly GCF_036705105.1 of Microcoleus sp. B9-D4. Taxonomy (NCBI): domain Bacteria; kingdom Bacillati; phylum Cyanobacteriota; class Cyanophyceae; order Oscillatoriales; family Microcoleaceae; genus Microcoleus; species Microcoleus sp. B9-D4. The sequence goes on along the minus strand of NZ_JAUBTS010000105.1, from coordinate 6,138 downwards.
CGAGCAAACCGAACAGCAATCACCAGCCGCACCAAACGTCAGCCGCCAGCAAACACAAACAGCAAGGGACGCGGATGAACTAATGGAACAGTGGCTGATTAAAGTATACAAACCCGTCAATAGAATGCTCAACAGTATCTTGAAGCCGCTTAAAAAAGAAATAGACGAATTGTCCGCAGATCCATTTGATGACGAACTGATAGAAAAGTTTCAACTTTATATCGAAACCAGCCGCGAGTTCCTCAAAAAAGCTCATAACTTTCTTACATCAATGCCCAATCCATCTAATGTAGCCGGAGTTGCCGCTCATCTCTACTACTCTATCAATCAAGTCGGAGACGGCATAGAAGAATTGTATTTATTTACCCTCAATTATGACGATCGGCACTTGCACACCGGTCAAGAACTGTTTAGAATTGCCGCTAGACTGCGGCGGGAAGCACAGGATGAATTAAAAATTAAAAGTTAGTTAGTCAAGGAGAGGGGGAGAGGCAGGGCGGTTTCATTCTTGGTAGGGGCCGTGCCAAGAGTGCCGGCCCTTTTGGCCTGAAACCCCCATTCGATGGTTGGTGGCGGGGGTAGGCACTCTTAGCACTAGCCCTACAAAAACCTCGTTTTTGGTGAGAATGAAACAGCCCTGGGGGGAGAGGGGGAGAGGGGAGAGTGGGAGAGTGGGAGAATTGCCCAATGCCCAATGCCCAATGCCCTCAGCATTCATCCGTTAAATCCGTTAAATCCCGTACACTGCGCGTTGCCGAAGTTCCTTCTTTCAAATTCCAAAAAGAACTTGAATGCGCTTGCGAATTTTAATAAAAGGAGTTTGTTCCAGAGATTCGCCATCTAACAATCCCAAATTTCTCAAAGCTTGCTGGCGTTCCGACAATTTTTGAGCAATCTGATCAGCTAAATTAGGTTGTTCTCTTAAAAGTTTTTGTAAATCGTGACGTTCCACCACAAACAAAATTGCATCTTCGCTAGTTTTAACAGTCGCCGTTCTCGGAGTACCCAACAGCAAAGATATTTCCCCAAAAAACTCGCCCTCATGAAGCGTAGCAATATACTGACCCGCTTTTTGAGAAAGAACTTCTACAGTACCCGAAAGAATAATATAAAAAGAATCGCCAGGGTCATTTTCTTTACATACCACCTGTCCCGCTGGAAACAGTTGTCGGTAGCCATATTCAATTAACTGCCGCAGTTCTAAATCCGTACACTGTTCAAAATAAGTTACTCGCCGCAACAAATCTCGCAGCGTCCAATTATTAGGGGATTTAGGTACTGAACTTTTAGGTTCAGAAAGGGTGGAATTAGATTTTAAATCTGCTGAATGTTTGGTATTCTGCAGAAAAAAATTGCCGTTGGAATTATCGTCTTTGTTTTTGTAAAAAAGTTGAGTTAACTCTTGGGGATTTCGCAGCCACAAATCCCGCTGAGGAAAGGGGATTTCGATATTTCTGTGGCGCAATTCGTAATCTATTAAAAAATAGACCGCGCTTTTAATAGCATCGCTTTCCTGCGGCTGATCAATCCAAACTAAAAGTTCAAAATTTAAAGCGTTATCTCCAAAACCGCAAAACCATACTTTAGGAGAAGGGTGGGACAAGACATTTGATTCCATCCGGGCCGCAATTAGCAGCGCTTCCGTAACTATTACTGGGTCAGAGCCGTAAGCAACGCCGACGGGGATGTGGAGGCGACATCGGGGGTCTCTGTAACTCCAGTTAATAATGTTAGTTTCGACAAACTTAATATTTGGTATAATTACAAAGAGTCCGTCAATTGTTTTAATAATTGTAGAACGGATCGAAATTGTTTCTACTGTTCCTAATAAATTGTCTATTTCAATAAAGTCTCCTACTCTAATTTGGTGTTCAAATAGCAGGGTGAGACCGCTGATAAAGTTGCTGGCTAGATTTTGCAATCCGAAGCCGAAACCAATGCCGACAACGCCCGCTAAAACGGTGAGAGAACTGAGGTTGATGCCGGCACCTTGCAGGACGAATATACAGCCAAGCGTTGCTAAAATATAGCTAATGATGGTGGAAATTGCTTCTCGACTACCGCGATCCAATCCCATCCGAACTAGCAGGCTGCGCTTGATTCCTTCACTGATAATCTTAGCTATAATCAAGGCAAATATAGCTAAAACTATCAGTTTGACGATCGCACTGAGGGACAGATGAGTGTCCCCGATATAGAAGAGGGGGGTTGTCATCGCACCCGACCAATTTTCAAAAAAGCGATCGGCTCGTGCAGTAATCCAATTCATTAATATTTGGTAATGGGTAATGGGTGATTAGTTTTGATCGCAACTGAACCGCAAATTGTTAACTATTGCAGAGCTTAGGCGAAAAACTCGAACTGTGGAGTGTCCTGTGTGGCAAAAAAGGTCAATTCCCTACCGCAACGGGCCCGCTTCGCGAACGGGATAGATCCGCTTCAGGCACTTTCTCAAATGCTCGTAACTGATGAGTTAGCAACTGATGGCGAGAAACTGTTTTGTAGCGGTATTTTCTGCCGGATATCTGTGTTGTGGCGTAAAATGGGCCCTGGAGCTCGAACAGCGACTTGTTGCCAATATCTGGAAAATTGGTAGAAATTCATTGACAGCACCCTCAAATTATTGAAAAATTGCAGCAAAAATTAGTTTATCCTTAAGAAGCGAGTCCTTTACAGAACTTAACAAGCTTACCCTACTTGACTTTTATGCAGTGCATCATCAATCGTCGGGCACAGTTTTCGGCGAGTCACCGGTACTGGCTGCCGGAGTTGAGCGAAGCCGAGAACTTTGAGCGGTTTGGCCCAACTGCCCGCGCACCGGGACACGGACACAATTACGTCCTTTACGTTTCCATGATAGGAGAACTCGACGAGTACGGCATGGTGCTCAACTTGTCTGATGTCAAACACGTCATCAAGCGGGAAGTTACCAAGGATCTCGATTTTTCCTTTCTCAACGAAGCGTGGCCGGAATTTGAGCAGACTCTGCCAACTACCGAAAACATAGCACGGCAAATTTGGCGGAGGCTAGCCCCTCATTTACCTCTGAGCAAAATTCAATTGTTTGAACATCCCGAACTTTGGGCTGAATATTTAGGAAACGGAATGGAAGCTTATCTAACTTTGTCCACTCATTTTAGCGCCGCCCATCGGTTGGCTCGTCCCGATTTGAGCTTTGAAGAAAACTCGGAAATTTACGGCAAATGTGCTCGTCCCAACGGTCACGGTCACAATTATCATTTAGAGGTGACTGTTAAAGGGGAAATTGATGCGCGGACTGGCATGATTGCTGATTTGGGAGCTTTGCAAAAAGCTATTGACGATTATGTTGTTGAACCGTTCGATCACACTTTTTTAAATAAGGATATTGCTTATTTTGAGAACGTTGTGCCGACTGCAGAGAATATTGCAGTTCGGATCGGGCAATTGTTGCGATCGCCCGTTCGGGAATTGGGCGCCCAGTTGCACAAAATTAAGCTGATTGAAAGTCCGAATAATAGCTGTGAAATTTTCGGTGCTGATTTAGAGGAAGTGGCGGCACAAAGTCAGCAGCCGGAAGCGATTTTAGCTAAGGTTTAGATTTAAAAATCGCATCGTTTGGGGCGGGTTCACCCGGATCTTTGGCTAATTGTGCAGATTGGTGAAGCCCGCCTTACCAGCCTAATGATGATTCCGAGAGTTTTTCAACCGGATTAGGCGCGAGAATATATTTTTGGACAAAAGTTCCACAGCCAGAATTATTGGCACTTTTCCTGAAAAGTCAGGCTGCGCGCGTATTTTGGAGATAGTAAGTCAGCATTCCTCATGTCAGCTATTCTAACTGCTGAGAGTATGAGGTCGATCGCCCGATCGCTGACAACCAAGCACCAATTTCTCCTAAATGTAAATGAGTTGACGTTTATGCGCGTCTCTAATCTAGCTCTCTTGACTCTGGCTGCCCTCGCATCCCACAATTTAACTGCTAATACTAGCGCCAATCCTGCTGCACATCCTATTTCTCCTGAGACACCGCAGGCTAGCAACTTTGTTGATGCCGTAAATAATACTGAATCGCGTCCGGCTGAGTCAATTAGCGAGCCTGAGACGATCGCCTACGAACAATTTTCCCCAAATACTACCGTATCCCGTCGGGCTGAGTCAATTAGCGAGCCTGAGACGATCGCCTACGAACAATTTTCCCCGCGAATTGCTGTAAAATCGCCGACAGGTTTGCTGGTAGCGGCCGCTCAACCCGATGTATCTGCTACTGCAAAAACCAAGGCGAATACTCCTGCTGCATCCGGCGATGAACTAACAAAATCTTTACAAGAAACCTGGCTAGCTAAATTAATCGAAACCGGGGCTGAAAGCAATCCTCAAGTTCGCGAGGTTTTCGCTTTTATCTCCCCGTCTAGTGGCAATTCTGAATCTGAATCTGGATATGGTTTTAATACTACCATAACTCTGCTCAATATTTTACTAATTCTTGGTACTGTATTTCCACCGGTGACAATTGCATTTTTTTGGATGATGCGACGGCTGATCATCAAACAGTTGGTTGCTGATGCCAATAAACGATTGCAGGGCATTGGTGTATTGGAATCAGAACTCATAAATTCTAGCCAATTGAATCAAAAGTTGAGGGATGAATTAGCAGCGCAAATGGGTGCAGCTAAACAATCCATTGATTTTTTAACGAGAGAAACTGAACTTTCCAAATCTTCCGTGGAGCAAATTGAGACTCTCAAATCTCAATTTATTATGCACCTGCAAGTTTTGCTGAGAGAAGTTGACGATAAAAAATCTCAAATTGTTCAAGAAATTGCCCAAGTTCCCGCAGTTGTTGCCAAAGAAGCTCTCAAAATCGCACCTCAACCGGCTTTAAACAATTCCCAAAATTCGCAAACGGCACCTGCTAACGACGAAAAATTGATTGCTGACGATTATATCAAGCAAGCCGAAGGGCTTTATTTTCAAGGCAATTATGATGAAGCATTAGTCTGTTTGGAAAAAGCTGTTTTAGCGAATAAATTTTTGCATGAGGCTTGGTATTGGCGCGGAAATGTGTTAATAAAATTGCAGCGCCCGGAAGAAGCACTCGCCTGTTACGACCAATCAATATCTATTAAACCGGATAACTACGAAGCATGGTATAATAAAGCGCATTTGCTAGCAAAATTGCAGAAGTACGAAGAGGCGATCGCCTGTTACGAGCGAGCAAGTTCTAGCGAATCCAGAAAATACGCTTGTTGGCACAGTATAGCGGCTTTGTTGGGTCAATTGCAGCATTACGAAGAAGCGATCGCCAGTTATGATCGCGCCCTCGCTATCAAAGCAACCGATAGCGAAATTTGGCACAACCGAGGCGCGATGCTGGGTAAAATAGAGCAGTACGCAGCAGCAGTCGAATCTTACGATCGCGCTCTGGCTTTCAATCCTAACAGATACGAAACTTGGTACAATCGAGGCAATATGCTGTGGAGACTCCTCCGCTACAGCGATGCTATTGATTCTTACGATCGGGCGATCGGCATCCGGCCCGATAAATACGAAGTTTGGTACAATAGAGCGGCTGTGCTCGGAAAATTGCAGCGATATCAAGAATCGATCGAATCCTACGACAAAGCAATAGCCCTTAAACCGCAGGATTTTGAAGTGTGGCACAACCGAGGCGTAGCTTTCGAGAAACTGTCGCAGCACGAAGCAGCAATTGCCTCTTACGACTCCGCAATTACCCTTAATTCCGAGTGTTACGAAGCTTGGTTTGCCAAAGGGGAATCTTTAGCAAAATTGCAGCGCAATGAAGAAGCGATCGCAGCTTATGAGAAAGCGATTGCTATTAAGCCCGACTCCTACGATGCTTGGCACCACTTGGGCACAGCTTTGTCAGAATTAAAGCGTTATGAGGAAGCAATGGCAGCTTACGATCGAGCTATTGCCATCAAACCCGAAAATGCCGAAGCTTGGCGCGATCGAGGCGCAATTGTATCAGAATTAAAACAGGATACACACGGAAATTAATCCGGGGAAAAAGAGACTGAAGTTAAGCCGAATTCCGTTGTTCAAAATTCATAGGTATTAGGTTAGGAATGAGAATTAAATAACTTCCACAAGTTTGTGGGATGGGCGTCCCGCCCGTCCAAAAAGGACGGGCGGGAC
>NZ_JAUBTS010000104.1:0-14372 GCF_036705105.1 Microcoleus sp. B9-D4 | reverse complement strand
GTTGTCACTCCCACTCCGGTAGTAACTCCAACTCCGACTCCAGTTGTCACTCCAACTCCGACTCCAGTTGTCACTCCCACTCCGGTAGTAACTCCAACTCCGACTCCAAGTGTCACTCCCACTCCGACTCCAGTTGTCACTCCCACTCCGGTAGTAACTCCAACTCCGACTCCAGTTGTCACTCCAACTCCGACTCCAGTTGTCACTCCAACTCCGGTAGTAACTCCAACTCCGACTCCAAGTGTCACTCCCACTCCGACTCCAGTTGTCACTCCCACTCCAAGTGTCACTCCCACTCCCACTCCGAGTGTCACTCCCACTCCGATCGATTCTACGGAAATACAAGATCCCGCACCGCAACCCTCAACCCTAGATGCAGGAGACTTGCAACGCCGTGGCAAAAATTCATCGCTAGAGAATCCCGGTGTAGCAGCCGATCGAGTTTTAACCATCGATCAAAGTATCACCAGTCAATTACCCGCCGGCATCGTAGCATCTTCACCAGCATCCACACAAGCACCAACAGTCAACCCTACTTCTAATTTAGTTCTGGGATACGCCCCGTCTCCCGATCGACTTTTTGAAGGTAACGATATCCAGAAAACAGTCTGGGGAATCGAAGAAATGAGGAATCAAGAATTTGGAGAATACTTGGGGGTAACAGCCAACCTCCCAGATGAAAAAGTCCTGATTTCCACCTTCCAACAAACTTTACAAGATATCGCACAGCAACCGGGCAAGCGGTCTGGTATTATCTACATTGTCTCGCGAGACGAACAATTAGAACTAATTTTAGTTCCTCCCGTGGGGCCACCGATTCACTACAGCGTCCCCGAAGCCAACAGAGCAGCTCTTTTCTCCACCGTTAAGGAGTTCCGCGCTGAACTCACCAATCCCGCAAAACGCGCTAGTACCAGCTATCTAGCCGCCGCCCAGCAATTATATAAATGGGCGATCGCACCCCTAGAAAAAGACTTACAAAACTTAGGAATTCAAACTTTATTACTGTCAGTCGATCCCGGATTGCGGAGCCTGCCCTTTGCCGCTTTGCACGACGGTAAAGGCTTCTTGATTGAAAAATACAGTTTCAGCCTAATTCCAAGTTTTAGTTCGACTAATACCGATTATAAAGCTGTTAGAGACGCCACAGTGCTAGCAATGGGAAGGTCGGAATTTGTTGACCAACAGCCCTTGCCCAGTGTGCCGATCGAATTGCAGGCGATTTCCGCTCAGTGGCAGGGCCCATCTTTCCTCAATTCTACTTTCACTTTAGATAATCTCAAGTCGGAACACACCAAGGGAGGATTTCGGATCGTTCACCTAGCAACTCACGCTGAATTCAAACCGGGAAAAGCGAGCAATTCCTACATTCAAATGTGGAATTCCAAATTGCAGCTCGATCGCATGGAGAGTTTGAATTGGCGCAATCCGCAGGTAGACTTGTTAGTATTGAGTGCTTGTAGAACTGCTGTGGGCGATCGGGAAGCAGAGTTAGGTTTTGGAGGTTTAGCAGTAAAATCCGGCGCGAAATCTGCTTTAGGGAGTTTGTGGTATGTTGACGATGGAGGCACTTTGGGGCTAATGAGCGAATTTTACCACCAGTTGCGAGGAACCACAATTAAGGCAGAAGCTTTGCAACGCGCTCAACAAGCAATAATGTCCGGTAAAGTTCGGCTCGAAAACGGGCAGTTAGTGACAACAGCGGGCAACTTGAATTTACCGACTAACATACAACAACAAAACCAAAACTTTTCTCATCCTTACTACTGGAGTAGTTTCACAATGATCGGAAGCCCTTGGTAAGCTGCCATTTTTTATACCAAATCCGGTTGAAAGATCCCGTTTATATTATGTCCGGTCGATTCCCTCCGCTTCGCTTCGCCCGAAATCAGGTAGGGGCGGGTAAACCTGCCAATATCTGCCAATAATTGACAATCTCAAAAACCCGCCCGGCCGGGATATTATGGTCAATCGCTCGGACATGATATTATTCTTTAGTCCGCGCAGTCGGGCTTTAGTTGTGTAGTAGCGGTTGCAACCGCCGAACTCGCGAGGGAGAAGTTCTATTTCTGTTTCATCACCACCAAAGTAATATCATCAAAAACCTTCTGAGCACCAATATACTGCCACACATCATCAATCACAGCTTCCCGAATTTCTTGGGCACAGCGCTGACGATTTTCAACCACCACTTGCCACAACCTCTTTAATCCGTACTGCTTTTTATTAATATCGAAAGCTTCAGGAATTCCATCAGTATAAAGCACCACCACATCCCCAGGATTTAACTGCACTTCTGCTTGAGCAATAAACTCCCCAATCTCTTCTACTAAGCCAATGGGAAAGCCTAAATCCATCGTATCTATGCGCTCCAATTTTCCATCAGCGCGCACCACAATCATTTCCTCATGTTGTCCGCTTAATTTCAGGACACCTCCGGCATAGTCTAAGATAGCTAGAGACATATTTCTAGAGGAGTCCATGCGCTGGAGATTATCATACAGAGTCTGGTTGAGGACATCCAAAAACTTCACTGGATCTGTTTCGTTCATTTTCTGAAGCGTCCTGACAGCCGTTTGTGCCATAATCATCAACACGCCACTTTCTAAACCGTGCCCGGTGACATCGCCAATGCTAATCTTGACTTGACCATCCTGTTGCAATACATCATAGTAATCGCCGCCAACTTCATCGGCTGGCTCCATAAAACCCGCTATTTCTAAGCCTTCTATTGCCTCTAATTCCGACTGTTTTGGCAACACCATTTCTTGCAGTTGTTTGACAATATCGAGTTCTGCACTCATGCGAAGATTGTCTGCTCTTAATTTCTGATTCAGGGTGCTAATTTCTTGATTCGCTTCAGCTAGTTGAGCCGTGCGTTCTTGAACTTTATCTTCTAAGTTTTGATAGAGGCGAGCATTTTCGATCGAAATAGCTGCTTGGGAGGATAAGATTTTTAAGACTTCCAATCTATCTGGGGTAAACGCCCCGGTAGTCAGATTATTTTCCAGATACAGAATGCCGATCAGTTTACCTTGATTAATAATAGGAGCGCATAATACTGACTTAGGCATATTTTTTATAATATAGGGTTCGCCAGTAAAAACACCCTGTTTCGTAGCCTCTGATAGCACTACATCTTCCTGAGTTCTCGCTACATATTTTATCATACCTACAGGAATATCATCGCTGCCTTCAATCGAAATACTTTGCAAAACTTCTACTTGTTCTTTATCAACTTCACCTCTAGCTTCAATGGTTAACCTATCCTTATTTGACAAGACAAGAAAGCCTTTTTGTGCTCCCCCATTTTCCAGTAAAATTGTCATTAACTTCTCTAACAATTTGTTGCTTGCAATTTCACCAGCCAGAACTTGGGAAGCTTTGATAACTGTGGACAAGTCTATATGGGAATTTCCTCCACTTGTTGAATAAGCTGTGCCCATAGCAGTAGTCTGCACATCAATTTGTTTCTTGGCAGATACCTTGGGGATTAACTGCGGATATTTCTGCTCCAAATCCTCTACTTTACGCTTAGCACCCCAAAGTTGGTAGCCATAGTGAGCTTTTCTCATGTAAAGTTTGGCAATTTCCTCTTTGCCTTTCCCTAACCAGAATTTGGCGACTAATTCATTCCCTAAAGCTTCATTCTGAATATACTCATTTTCATGAGCTGAACTAATAGCGCGATCGTATAAATCTATTGCTTCCATTCCTTGACCAGAAATACGCGCCATTTCTGCCTCCACCAACAGGTATTTGTGCAGAAAGTTTTCAGGACAGTTATCTGCCCAAATTTTCATCTGTTCTTGGTTGGTTTCAATTTGTTTTTTATAACTAATTTGTTCTGATTTGCTAACGGTTGGATAGAGAGCCAGTAAAATTAAAGAATGATAGAAGTTATTAACCGCATTCGTAATCATCCCTTGTACATAAGGTAACATGGTTTGAGCTTCTTTGATACAAGCTAAAGCAGTAACATTGTCACCATACAAGTAGAGGACTTGGGATTTATAGGTTAAATAGTTACAAAGAGCAAAAAAGTTTTGATGAGTTTGACAATCTTCGATATAATCAGCTTCAGTGAGAGAGTCGCTGGCAAATTCTTTGGGTTTGGGACTCAAGCCACTTAAATTATAAATGAATAGTTGACTGGCAAGGATGGTATGATAAGCTAATAAATTTTTAGTTTTATCTGTGAATTTTAAATAATCATTTAGAAGCGCTAATATTTCGAGAATATTTTTACCACACACAAAAAAGTTAAGCATTTGATGGAAGGTGATATAGCCTGCAAACTGTAGCTCTCCTGACTCCAAACCCGCTTGATAACCTTCGTTATTAATCGCTTCAGCTTCTTTTATGGGGATAACCCAATGTTGAATGTGATTAGCCATGTTATTAGCAGCTTTGGCTTTCATGGATGAGTCATTAAAGCGCTTAGAAATGTTGAAGCCTAAACGAGCAAATTCATAACCAGATCGATATTCTTGTAGAACTGAACTGAGGGTAAGTCCATAGCTGGTATAAGCTTTAGCGGAAGCAGCAATAGCACCGTATTTAATGCAAATAGAAGCCATTTTTGCCGCAATAATTCCATACAGTTCAGGGTTACTGAAATAAGCTGGTGGATCGGCGCTGACTAATAAAGTTAGGGCTGCTCTCATTTCCAGACTCGTCATTTCTGGTTGCTCTTGTAGGGTGCTAATTTCCCCAGGTTGCCAAAGTTTTCGCACTTCTGCTAGTTCTTTTTGTAAAGCCTTGGTGAAATCTTTATCCGTTAACTCAATTCCCAATAAGTTTAAGGCTTGTCGAGCGGCCGTAATAGCTTTTTCATGTTTAGACATCATGGTTAACATGACTATTAAAATATTATAAACTTCGGCTTTTTCTAACTTATTTTGGCATTTTTCAATTACCAAATATATCAATTCTTCAGCATAATCAAAGTTACTGTTTAAATATTCAATTTCTGCTTTTTCCTTATGAAGTTGCAGGGTCAATTGATATTCTTCTTGCCAAAAATCACCACTTAATAAAGATATGCCGATCGTCAAATATTCTCGCGCCGCTAGATAAGCGGTTGAGTCTTTCGCTTTGCGGGCGGCGATTAAATTAAATTTAGCTAAGGCTATTTTTTCGGTTTGATCGGTAATTAACTCGCGCCCCAGATTAAAATGTTCAACTATATCAAAAATTTTTGCCTCTCGCTCTGTCACGGGAGTATTCACTTGTAACAAGCGTCCAATTTTTAAGTGAACTGCTTTTTTTTCATCTTCAGGAATTAAAGTATAAGCAGCTTGTTGTACTCGGTCATGTAGAAATTTATAATCTTGTATTAATAGGTTTTCATCTAACTCCGATGTTGGCAAGATAAATCCGCTCTGAAGGGCTGCAAGTAGATCAGAAAAAATCACTTCAGGCTGTTGTTCACAAACAATCGACAGGATATTTAAGTAAAAAGATGCGCCTATACAAGATGCTAAACGTAAAATGTGTTGGGTGAGAGGAGGCAGTTTTTGCAACTTGCCTATCATCAAGTCGATCACATTATCGGTGATATTTTGGGCCTCAATTTGGGCAATACTCCACTGCCAATGATGAGATTGCAAATCAAACGTTATTAGCTTTTCAGCCTCCAGAGTTTTCAGAAATTGATTAACAAAAAACGGATTACCTCCAGTTTTATTCATCACCAGTTCTGCCAAGGATTTTACCGTCTCCGTGTCGCTATATAATGTATCGCCAATCAGTTGGTTAATATTTTCTGGGGCTAAAGGTGATAAAGTAATATAATTGATAGTGGCTCCTTCTTTGCGTAATCCATCCAGGGTCATAATTAAGGGGTGCGTTGGGCTAACTTCGTTATCCCGATAGGCTCCAATCAAAAACAGATATTGCATATCTGTCTCGGTCATCATCAATTCAATTAACTTGAGTGTCGCCGAGTCAGCCCACTGCAAATCATCCAAAAATATGACTAAAGGATGCTCTTTTGTGCAAAAGGCTCGGATGAAGTTACCCAAGACAATATTAAATCGATTTTGTGATTCGGTTGCCCCTAATTCTGGCACTGGAGGCTGCTTGCCGACAATCAGTTCCACTTCGGGAATGACATCAATAATCACTTGACCATTGACACCAAAAGCATCTCTAAGTTTTTCTCGCCATTGTTCAAGCTGTATTTCACTTTCCGTTAATAGTTGCCGCACTAATCCCTTAAAGGCGCTAACTACAGCGGAGTAAGGAATACTCTTTTGAAATTGGTCAAATTTGCCCGCGGTGAAATAGCCGCGCAGTCGGGTATTTGGTTTGTGAATTTCGGCTACTAGAGATGATTTGCCAATGCCAGAATAACCAGCCACCAACATCATTTCTATTTGGGATTTTGGATTGTCCGCTACTCGCTCAAATGCTTTTAGTAGTGCTTCTACTTCTGCTTCGCGTCCGTAGAGCTTTTGGGGAATTTGAAACTGCTCGGAAATGTCTTGAGCCCCTAAAGAGAAATCAGATATATTTCCTGTGGTTTGTAACTGATGCAAACATTCTGCTAAATCATTTTTGATTCCGAAACCACTTTGGTATCGCTCCTCAGCGGTTTTTGCCATCAGTTTCATTACAATATCTGACAGGGCATGGGGAATTTCTGGATTAATTTGATGAGGAGAAAGTGGCACTTTAGCAATATGACAATGCACTAACTCCAGGGCATCATTTGTTTCAAAAGGGAGTTGTCCTGTCAGTAACTCATAGAAAGTGGCACCGAGAGAGTAAAAGTCGGTGCGGTAATCTAGAGAACGATTCATTCTTCCTGTTTGTTCAGGTGAAATATAAGCTAAAGTACCTTCTAAGACGTTAGGATTTTTTAGGGTAGGATTTTCACGGGTGAATTGAGTAGAAATACCAAAGTCTATAATTTTGAGTTGCCCGATTTCTGCGTTGAAAATAATATTGGCCGGGTTAATATCTTTGTGAACAATATTCGCAGCGTGAATACTGCTTAGAATTTCCGCCGTTTTAATAGCAAGGCTCAGAAATTCCTGTAGGGGCAATAATCCCCTGTCTGAGTCCCTACGCTGATTCATCAACTGTTTTAAAGATACCGCGCCAAAATCCTCAAGGATGATACACAGGGTTCTCTGATAGGGTTTTAATTCATAAGCTTTAATTACTCCATCTAGATTCAGATTTCGGGTAATTTCATATTCCTGCTTATAGCGAACCAGTTCGGAGGGGGTAGGATAGTCTTCTTTGAGGAATTTAAGGATGACGGCTTGGTTGTCCTGTTGGCGGATGCCTCGATAGACAGTGGAGTTGATACTTTCGTAGATTTGAGTGAGAATCTCGTAGCCGTTAATCTCGATCATTTTCAGGTTTCAATGATAGAAGAAAATGTGATTAAAGTTAGTCAGCAATTATCACCGAGCGGACTGATCTATTATAGATGCTGAGGATGCTTTGATACCCATGCTAAAGGTGAAATATTCACATTAATATACTGCGGCCGATCATTTATCACAGATTACCTCATGGCAATAGCAGGTAACTTTCATTACCTGCTAATTTACAACAAGAAAAACAAGATTTTTCTGATCTTTATTGCTGGACTATTTTCACGGTGAGATTTTTTTTGTAATTCCCATATTTTCAGTAGCAAATCTGTTCGTTCAAGAATTATCTCTAACCCGCAGATGCTCTATCTAGGGTTGATTGCTCTCGGATTTGGTGCCGCAGTTCCGTAATTGACTCGACAGCCGATATTGAACAAACTCGAACTGCACTCAAGAGGGACAATCTGCTGATCGAGGAGGGCGCTGCAACTGACATACTCGTCATTATTAGTATCTCTTACCATACATTCGATCGGGTTAGCTCCCGATCGCGCCGACCAACTCTTCATACCTACGACTGCAATCATATGCTGCCAGTAGAAAGCAAATAGCAAAACTCCCAAAAGTACAGCAACGGCTAATCCTGCTTTCAACTTCCAACTATTTAGGACGTTTCCCAAACTGTTTTTCACGTTTTCCACCCCAGAAATTGAGCTTTCGGTAGTTATTTCTGGAGTTGGCAAGTTTGTTTGTGTTTGTTCTGCTGGAATTTCCGACATAATGTATCTCCTATGATTGCTGGAATTTGGCTAAGCTGGCAGTTGCGATCGCTATTGCAAACTTTATCAAATTTTAGCAAAAGTCGCCTGTACCGACAACCGATTGGGGCAGCACCGCCGGGGAAGTATGTATATTGACCAAGTGCGATCGCCATTTCTATGCCTTTTGAGGTATTGCCCAAGTCGCGTTAGCAGATCCCTCGAAGAGGATCGGCTATTTTGCATCTAGGGCAATAGAATTGTTGGGGATTTTCTTTGAAAACGGCTGAAATGAATCAGCGCTTTTTTTGGGAACCGCAGAGAGCGCAGAGGGCGCAGAGAAAGAGCAAAGAGAGATATATTGACTTTCACCAATCATTTATGGTTTCGATAGGAGTTCTAATAACTCAGATTCCGAAAGTAGTTCGATTCCCAAAGATTGAGCCTTTTCCAACTTAGAACCCGCATCTTCTCCCACAACCACATAATCTGTTTTAGCACTCACAGAACTTGTGACTTTACCGCCTGCTTTTTGAATCAAATCTTTAGCTTCATCTCGTTTCAAAGTGGGCAAAGTTCCCGTCAGCACAAAGCTTTTGCCTGTAAGTTGTAAATTTGTGCTGGCTAAATTGGGATTTTTTACTTCTGACTGCAATTGCAAACCCGCAGTTTTCAACCGTGCAATTAAACTTTGATTAGCCGGCACTCGAAACCACTGATAAACAGCTTGAGCAATTTCCGGCCCGATGCCGTAAACGCCCTCAATCGATGCCGCCGATACCCCTGCTAACTCTTCCACATTTGCAAACCTTTCTGTCAGCAATTGAGCATTCACGCTGCCGACGTGGCGGATGCCTAAGCCGTAAAGTACGCGCGAATAAGGTTGATTTTTCGATTGGGCGATCGCACTTACCAATTTTTCTGCTAACTTCTTACCCATGCGGTCCAAACTCATCAATCTTTCCGCAGTCAAATCGTACAAATCCGCCGCAGAATTGAGCAGATTGCTATCAACCATCTGCTGCACCAACTTTTCGCCAACACCGTTAATATCCAGAGCATCCCGGCTGCAAAAATGAATCAGCGAACCCCTCAAAATCGCCGGACAAGATGTATTGATGCAGCGAGTAACGGCCTCCCCCTTTTCCCGAACCACAGGCTGTTCGCATTCGGGACAGCAACTAGGCATTTGGAAAAGTTGAGCATTTGGCGGGCGAAGTTCTGGCAAAACTCGCACAACTTCTGGTATAATTTCCCCAGCTTTTCTGACAATCACAGTATCGCCAATATGGAGATTTAGGTCGGAAAGTCGATCGCTATTATGGAGAGAAGCCCGCGAAACCGTCGTTCCCGCCAACTGCACTGGTTTGAGTTCCGCTACAGGAGTCAGAGCCCCGGTTCTGCCTACTTGTACGGTGACAGCTTCTACTATTGTAGGCACTTCGGCTGCGGGATACTTCAGGGCGATCGCCCAACGCGGAAACCTCTGAGTAAAACCCAATTGTTTTTGCAGCAAAACCGAATTTATCTTAACAACAACCCCATCCGTCATGTAAGGCAAATTCCGTCGCTCATTATCCCAATATTCGTAATACTCGCGAACCTCATTCAAAGAATAGCAAATTTTGCGATAGGGATTCACCTTAAACCCCATTCGTCGCAACAATTCCAACGATTCCCATTGCGTGTTACCCTCGTTACCCTGATCTAAATGCAGAGTATAAGCAAAGAAATCCAACCTGCGCTTATCAACAATTTTAGAATCCAACTGCCGCAGCGTACCCGCCGCAGCATTGCGAGGATTAGCAAACAATTGTTCCCCTGCTTTTTCCCGTTCCCGATTAATTTCCTCAAACACAGCTAAAGACAAAAAAGCCTCTCCCCGCACTTCCACAACAGGCGGCGGATTATCTAAATTGAGCTTTAAAGGAATCGAGCGAATAGTTTTGACATTTTGAGTAATTTCCTCTCCCGTAATGCCGTCTCCCCGCGTCGCACCGCGAACTAACACCCCATTTTCATAGGTTAATGCTAAAGCAGAACCGTCAATTTTTAACTCGCAAACATAGGAAACCCCCCCCAACCCCCCCTTGCTAAGGGGGGGAGTAATTTCCCTGTTTTCCTGATTGCTAATGGAAGATGTTATTCCATCAAGTCCCCCCCCTTGATAAGGGGGGGTTAGGGGGGGTACATTTCCATCAAGTCCCCCCCCTTGATAAGGGGGGGTTAGGGGGGGTGCATTTCCCTCTTGACCGGGGGTTAGGGGAGGTGCATTTCCATCAAGTCCCCCCCCTTGATAAGGGGGGGTTAGGGGGGGTGCATTTCCTTCTTGACCGGGGGTTAGGTGGCGCGCTACCCTTTGCCAGCGTTCCTGCCATTTAGCAAATTCCTCAAAATTAAAAGCATTTTCCAAACTGTAGAGAGGTATATTGTGTTTGACGCTAAAAAATTGAGTAGCAGGCTGTTCTCCCACGCGCTGAGTCGGACTTTCCGCAGTAATTAATTCAGGATAATCTGATTCTAATTCTTGCAACTGGCGATAAAGTCGATCGTACACCTCATCTGGCATAATCGGCGCATCGAGAACATAATAAGCATAGCTAGCTTCCTCTAGCTGCTGCCTCAACTGTTGAATTTGCTGCTGAATCTCTGCTGCCATATTGATTTAAAGTTTTCGATTAAAGGTTTTAGATTTTTGATTATAACTCTCCATTTTAGCTCAAAAAAAAGGATCGAGCAACCTCTCTGCTGCCAGACCGATTGTAGATTTGAGGTGCTCAATGTCAATTTGAGCTAAAAACAAAGATCCAGCAACTAGAAAATCAAAACTTATCCTAATTGCCACCCTGCCCAAAAACGGATACTTACTTTCCGACATGAGTTGCCAGTCGGCCCAAATTTTCGACTCTTGTTCAACATCCCAGATTCATCTCTGGAGTAAATTTCAAATCCTTCGACTGATTGAACGCCGAACGTTGCGCCAAACCTGTCACGCCGAATTCTCAATTTTAAAATCCATTGACTCGCCTTTATAGCTGCCAATTTATGGGCGTCAATCCTCACAAATTCAAGTCGGGAAACTCGGTAAATTTCTTATTTTCCCCGGACCTGGAAGGTTGAAGATTATCACCATCTTTTTCGCCGTTTAAGTTGCTATTGGCGCGGGATTTGGTAAATTCTTGAGCGTTTGGCTTGGTGAAAGCGAGCGGTTCAGCGTGTTCTACCTGAAATACATTGGCGTAGAGGTTGGCAATAATTTGTTTGCCTCCCTGGGTCAATTCCAAGTAGTTCAAAGCGGCAGGAATGTAGGGAAAAACTCCATTCCAATAAAACTTGGCGTAATTTTGCCGCAAATCTCCTGGAGACTTGTAGCCCAAGATTTTATTAGTGCCGACTTCCTCAAATTCGTAGAACAGAGCACTTATTTTTCGCAGGTAATTGGGGTCGCTCAACTGACCGATCAAATCGGCGGCCCTAGCGAGTCCAGAATAATTATTTCTGTCTTGATGAGTTTCGCTAGCAGGAACTGGGAAGCGCGTCAATTCAATATTGCGCTTGATTTGTTCGGCATCAATTAATGTGTGGCCGCCGAAGCGTTCGTCAATTACGAGTTTTCCTCGATCGACATGATAAGGAGTTAAACTGGCAGAAGTTGCGCCGATCGGCACAGAAACCATGCCCCCGTCAATACCCGTAGCATAGAGTCCCACAGCTTCTTGGTCTTGGCGGCAAACACCTTTGACGTAGCCGATATCGTGACACAGCAGCGAGATCAGGTAGTGTAGCCAATCTTCCGGCGACACTCCCCCTTCGCGAATATGCTTGCCCCGGAGAATCTCTTGTCCCACCAAAGCCACGAGCATTGTGTGTTCCACATTGTGGTATAGAGCATCGCAGTTAGCGATATTTTCCAGAGCCATAGTCCCGGCCCAGGCGATAATTTCAGGGTAGTCAGGCTTGTACTTGCCGTAGGTGCGACGGTAGCCGGCCTGCAACTCTTGCACAAAAGCGTCAATCAGGATAGCAGTTGCATTGAACATCATAAATTCTCCCACTCAGGCTGTAGTTACAAACTTGATCGAAAATATCTTGCATAGCTGAAAAAATAATCAATGGGCATTCCAGTAGGTTTGACCCCTCGGCGTTGAATTTTAAATTTCAGCTAGTGTTGTCAGGTCAGAAAATTGCTTTTTTGGCTATGCTTCCCAAGATAACCTAATTTCCGAAGCATCAGAAGCAACAGAACGATTTTTTGGCATTAAATGTTGGCGAAACAATTTACATCATTTCACCGACTAATTATTAGAAGTCCTAGGTGTGAAAGTTATGAACTGTCTGTTTTCGAGCCTCTCCACTGCTGCCCTTCGCTCTCGGCGGTCGATCGCCCAAAAATACCTAGGATTGTGTGCATTCACGGCTGTTTGCACCGCCGCACCGGCAATGGGTGCAGAGCGAATTTACGTAACTTACGGGCCACTAGAAGAATCAGTTCCCATCGAATCCCTGGCACTCTTCGCCAAAGAAGGCAAAATAGACTCAAACTTGGACGGCTTCGCTCAGTACGCCAAAGAATCTCAGCTAGCTGAGATTCGCAGCGCCCTGCAAGCGAAAGCTGAAATCAGCCAGGTGACGATCGCCCAATTCCTCTACACGCCTCAAGGAGAAGTGCTGCTGAGACGCTTAGGCCGAGTAATTCAAACCAAAGCTCGGCAGCCTGGATTTTATGCCATCCGAGCCGCCCTGATTTTAGCAGCCTCAGATCCAGAAGGCCTGACAATTCTCAACGTGCTGCGGAAATTCCCCACCTATGGCATCAGGATTGACATCGCTCGCGCCTTGGGTATCGCCAACGAGCTGACATCGCTGATCAACCGTTCCAATCAGACGATCGCCGGAGTCGCCCAGTTGTCCGAAGCACAAGCAGCCTCTGAACCCGCCATACCGCCCGCGGCAATGCTGCAGCCCCAGCTACCGGGCCCCTATACTTGGAAAAAATCATCGGTAACTCTGACGAGGCCAAATCGCGTTAGCGAAGCCCGCCCCTACGGGGGCTACGCCAACGAAGAGGATCGCACGTTTGATATGGACATTTACCTGCCACAGCGGAGCAGGCAACCGGCCCCAGTAGTAGTAATTTCCCACGGTTTAGGTTCCGATCGCCTTTCCTTCGAGTATTTAGCCAAACACCTAGCCTCCTACGGCTTTGCCGTCGCTGTCCCCGAACACCCCGGCAGCAACGCCCAACAAATCCAAAACTTAGTAACAGGCAGAGCCAATGAAGTAGCAGAACCAGCAGAATTTATCAACCGCCCCCTCGACATCAAAGACCTGCTCGATTATTTAACCCAACTTTCTACCACCAATCCTGCCTATAAAGGGCAGCTCGACTTGCAGCGGGTGGGTGTCATCGGCCAGTCTTTCGGGGGCTATACGGCTTTAGCATTAGCCGGGGCGGGGATTAATTTTGCACAGCTAGACAAAGATTGCGGAGTCGAAAACGATAGTTGGAACCTCTCCCTACTGTTGCAGTGTCGCGCCCGCGGGCTAGAGCGCAACCAGTACAATTTCGGCGACCCGCGCATCAAAGCTGTGATCGCCGTTAACCCGATCGTTAGCAGCATTCTGGGAGAAACAAACCTCAGCAAGATCCAAATCCCAGTCATGCTAATCGCAGGCAGCGCCGATACCGTCGCCCCCGCTTTGCTCGAACAAATTCAACCGTTCACATGGCTGACATCGCCCAACAAATATCTGGTACTGATGAACAACGGGACTCACTTCTCAACGATCGAGGATTCCCCTCAAAGCCTCTTTCTGCCACCACCAGAGGTCATTGGGCCGGAACCAGTTTTAGCCCGCCGCTACCTCAGCGGACTCAGCCTAGCTTTCATGGAAAGCTATTTGAACAACAAATCAAATTTCCGCCCGTATTTGGAGCCATCCTACGCTTTAAGCATCTCCAGAGACACCCTCGGACTGAGAATTTTGCGATCGCTCACCCAGCAGCAACTCCAGCAGTTCAGGATTTCTCCACCTCCTCGCATCCCCGCCTCTCCACCTGCGATCGCTCCTGTTCCTTTACCTTCTCCACCTCCCATAGCTCCCGTTCGTTAGGGTTGAGGTGCGCCGCGTGTGCACGCTGTCATCTCTTTTCGTGCGGGGCCGATGGGCCATCTCTTTCCTCTCATCAGCTTTCCTAATCACACTCATCAGTTTAACTGTCGTCAAACCCCTTTACAAACCTTAACGATAGGCGTAATAATATAAACATCATCCGAACATT
>NZ_JAUBTS010000103.1:0-14767 GCF_036705105.1 Microcoleus sp. B9-D4 | reverse complement strand
ATCTTATCTTCTCTGTTTGACCCTCACGAGTGAGTGTCAGTAACATGATACCTCATCTTTCGCTCGAAAGGCTATATTTGTGGTTCATAAAAATCTGGCAAGAGTTTTCCTGCTTGTTTTACCCAATTAATAATTGTAGTATGATGCACATTCTTGACTCTTTCAATTGCTCGAAAACCCATGCCATTAACATACATTTTTAGGCATTCACGTTTCACTTCTTCGGAGTAGCCTTTTTGAGCTTGATAATCATCTATAAATTGTCTATTACATTTGACACAGATATAATTCTGTTGGCCTTTTTTATGACCATTTTTATTGAGATTAGTTGACTGACATTCAGGGCATTGCATAATGTTGTATTTTAATGAGTGTTATTTTTTGGTACTCGCACGACCACTTCATCATATCCTAATTCAGCAACGCCAGAAATTTGTTGAATCCCTTGCAGGCTCACAAGATGAATCGATTGAAAAATCTGGCAAATCCAACGGAGCGTCGGTCGATTAGTTTGTTTACCTAACTGATTTTTTAATTTTGAATTAGTGCGTTGCAAATTGTGACGCAGTAACCTTTGACCTAAAGTATAGACCAACAAACACAAACCCATTACCAATGCCAAAGCTTCGATTCTTTCCGGCGACTTGAGAAATACACTGTCCGTAAAAAATAGCGGATATTTCAAGAATCCAAACCCTCTTTCCGCTGACTGCTGTTCCTTATATTTCACAATCATATCGTCAGGCTCTAATTGCTTAGCGTCCAGCACGTTAGTGGCGAGAATAAACCTGCCACAGGCTTTGGTTTATTGGGCGAGCGCACCTGTATCTGGTTCCAGTTTTGCTTGAACTTTAAATCTCAGTTTTCGAGCTGGATTTCTCGCGAGCATTTGTCGTATTAGTATCAGTTTGTGCTGTAATTTCTTTGCTACTAACTTGGGTGATCTTGTAAAATTTTAGTTGTTTGGATAAGCGATGAGCTGCTGCGGCAGCATCTGCGGCACAAGCAAATTCAATTTTTGAGAGTTCTTGCAGTTTATTCTCAGCTTCAGCTTTGGCTTTTTTGAGTTTTTTTTCGAGTTTTTGTCGGTCTGACTCGCGTCGCAAGCGGCTCTCTACTACTAACCATCTTTGTTCAATTCCACCATAATTACTTTTGTGTTTTGACCAACTATATCCACTCACGGAACTGGATGTAAATTCTGCTTCATTTAACTGAGATACCAGTTGCTGCGATTGTTTTAGGCTCAACGGTACGCGAGTTAACCATCTTAAATTGGTTAACATGGATAAATTGGGGGCTGAATATAATGCACCCGAAGCAACCATTAAACTGTCCAGATTTAACTGTTGTTTAAACTCCTGACAAATTGATGTGAATACGGCACGATCTGATTCATTTCCCGAACCCACCCGTAAAAATAGTGGTACATCTCCATCGCTACTACAAATTAAATCTAAAATGAATTGTTTTAAGTCGGGCCTGTGGTCGCGGGAGTAGCCGTAGGTAATCTTAATTGGTATGGTCGATGACAGAGGTTTAGTGGAATCGCGATCTCCGCGATCGAGTGCCGTTTCTGACTCGATAACAGATACAGATGCTAGCTCTGATTGGTATTTTCCATGCAGGTGAAAGGAACTTGAATCTAAATGGGATGTCTCTGTATCGATCTCAAATTTTTGAGCTGCGGAAGCGGCGATAGTTGTAAATATTTGGCTGCTTCCTGCCAAATATAACTTGTCTAATACTCTACCTAAGCGGTATTCGTTCAGGTGTGATGCTTGAATACCTTCACCCATTAAATGTTCGATTGCTTTGCCTTCAAAAAATTTGGGAAATAAGTATAATGGAGCCCAAACGTGCCCTAACCCATTGATAATCATCGCTTTGACTGCCTGACCCGGACTGACAATCTCACCCGGTTGTTCCCCTATTAACTCGTTGATTTTTTGGACAATTCCTATTTCATCAACTAGACCTGCTATCAGACCAAGATGGTCGAGGTTAGAGACGGTTATCTCAGTTGCTTGATGCACGGGCTTCTTGAGTTCGAGCGAGTTGTTTGCTACCTGAGTTTAGACTATTTTTATCCGCAGCGCTGCACAGAGGACGACTGGTTTTTGTTGTTCCTTTACACGAGCGCACATTTTCATCCTGAATCGTTTTACCAAGCTTTCGAGCGACACAGGTTGGTTGTTGTCGCGCGCACTTAATCTCCAACGATCTTTCACAGAAGCACTTCCGTCGGCTGTATTTTTCAAAATTGACCACGAATCGCGATCGTGACACGGCTTTCTGAGTATTTCTACTCAAATCTCACCGACCGATCGACTCTTCCTTCCCACCCCAACTGTGTGTGTGCCAGTTGAGGGTGCGGAATGTGGGTTAAAAGAAATTGAGAGATGCCGTTCTCACTTCTAGTATTATTGTATAAGTCATCTATTCGCCGACATAGATTTTCTTGAATAATCCTTAACCCAGGGAATAGCCAGCCATGAATTTCACCGGATCAACCCATTCCAGTACCTTAGTCTTCATAGATTCTAACGTTACCGATATTAATCATCTGCTCACGGGTCTTGCTTCTAATACCGAAGTGATCACCCTCGATACAACCCAGGATGGAATTGAACAAATTACCCAAGCGCTCTCAGAACGAAAAAATATTGACAGCATTCAAATCGTTTCTCACGGTGCAGACGGACAGCTACAACTCGGCGCCACAACATTAACCTCTAAAACCCTCAACACCTACACTCAACAGTTAAGCCAGTGGGGTCAAGTGCTGAACCCCCATGGAAATATTCTACTTTTAGGCTGTAATGTCGCCGCTTCAGACGCCGGAAAAGCCTTTGTACGACAGTTAAGCCAGATCACAGGAGCCAATATTGCCGCCTCCGATGACCTCACCGGAAATGCTAACCTCGGTGGAGACTGGCTATTAGAATATGCAACCGGGTTAATTGAAGCACCTCTCGCTTTTCAACTCGCCGCGATGGAAGCTTACGAAGGCGTACTTGCGAACTTTCCAGTTAGCAACGCCGATGAATTGAGAAATGCCATCAATCAAGCGACGAATAACTTTGAAGCCGATCAAATTACTCTAACAGGTCAGATTGCCGGATTTAATGAATCCTTTGGCATCGAGCTTCAAGATAACGAACCCCTCTCCATTATTGGCAACGGTCAAACTATTGATGGTGGGAATAACACTCAACTCTTTAATATTGTTAATGGAAAAGTGGTTCTCTCCAACCTTACCCTTCAAAATGGTTTAGCCAAGGGAGGAGATGGCGCTGGTGGCGGTGGCGGTGGTTTGGGTGCGGGGGGTGCGTTGTTTGTCAGTGGTGGGAACGTCACCGTTGAGAATGTCACCTTTAACAATAACCAAGCCCGAGGCGGTAACTCTCCGAATGGGGCAGGCCGTGGCGGTGGGGATGAGAACAGCGGTGCAGCCGGAGGTAATGGGGGTGGCTTCAATGGTCTCTTTACAACGGGTGATTTTGCCATAGGTGTTGGAGGTGGGGGAGGAGGAACAGAAGAGAATGGTGCAGCCGGAGGTAATGGCAACTTTGGCGGTGGCGGTGGCGGTGC
Source organism: Microcoleus sp. B9-D4 (assembly GCF_036705105.1). Classification (NCBI taxonomy): domain Bacteria; kingdom Bacillati; phylum Cyanobacteriota; class Cyanophyceae; order Oscillatoriales; family Microcoleaceae; genus Microcoleus; species Microcoleus sp. B9-D4. The sequence continues at coordinate 11,173 of NZ_JAUBTS010000103.1, read as the reverse complement.
TGGCGGTGGTGGTGGGGGAACAACCGCACCCGACATTGGTGGTAATGGAGGTAATGGGGGTAGTGGTGGCTTTGGTGGCGGTGGTGGCGGCGGTGGTGGCGGCGGCCGAGATTACGACACTGTTGGCAGCGATGACGATGGGGCTGGCGGCGGTGGCGGTCAAGGAGGAGAATTTGGCGGAAATGGTGCTGCGGGTGCTGGCGCTGGTGGTGGTGGCGGCCAAGGGGGTGGCGGTGCTGGTTTAGGAGGGGCAATTTTCGCGAACCTTGGTGCATCGTTAAGCTTAATTAATGCAACGTTTAATAATAACCGTGCTGAGGGAGGTACGGGAGCAAATAACGGTCAAGGTCGAGGGGGGGCAATTTTTGTGAGGGGTGGTGCGACAGTTAATGCTGTTGGTACAAACTATAGCGGAAATTCTGCTTCAACTGGGGAGAATGAGGTTTATGGAAATATTGGGAATCTTACCCTTCCGACATTAACAGTTTCTAGTTTCACAACTCCGGCGGAAGCAAATACAAATGGAGCATTCCGACTAACACTTGATCAAGCGTTTTCTAACGATATTACCGTTAATTATAATATTGCTGGAACGGCAACCAAAGATACAGATTATACGATTCCCCAAACCATTGTGATTCCGGCGGGTCAAACCAGTGCTGAAATTCCAGTTACTGTAACAGACGATATCCGCTTTGATCCGAATGAAACGGTTATTTTAACCCTCGCAGTAGGGACTCCAAATTTTTATACCATTGGTGCTGCTAGTAGTGCCACACTAACCATTGATGACAACGAACCGGAAGTTAGTATCACCGCCGGAACCACTCCCAAAGAAGCGAATGAAGTTTCTGGAACGTTTAATATTAACTTAACCCGACCTGCTCCGGATGGAGGGTTGGGAATTCAATATACAGTCGCAGGAACGGCTAGCAAAGATGACTACACTGCCACGTTAAATGGTGCAGAAATTCCGCCGGATTCTCTGATTATTCCGGCTGGAGCCAGTACAGCGTCAGTTAATATTAAACCCGTTGATGATAGTTTAATAGAAGGGCAAGAAACGCTAAAATTTACGTTGATTGAACCTGCTAATTTAGAACCTTATGCGGTTAAAGATGATGCAACCGAAGCAACTTTATCAATTACCGATAACGAAAAACTACCCATTGTTAAACTTGGAAAAATTGGCAACCCTTCAGAACAGGGGCCAACTTCGGGCAGTTTTAGCATCTTTTTAGCCGATCCAGAAACAGGCGAACCGTTAAAAAATCCCCCGTTAAACAGTGAAGGACAAGCTTTAGAATTAGAAGTATCCTATGAAATCACGGGAACGGCAAATAACGGAACCGATTATTCTAAGATCTTAACGTCTCTAATTACCATTCCCGCCGGAAAAACGAGCGCCGCTTTACCTGTAGAAACCTTACAAGATCTCATTGATGAAAACGATGAAACCGTTACGATAACCCTCAAAGATATTAAATCCAATGATGCGATTTATACCATTGATACGACCCCTGCAACCTTAAATTTAACGGATAATGATACGGTGGGAATTACCGTTTCTCCGATTAACGGTTCTACCCATGAACAGGGAGGAGAAGCTGGTTTTACCGTCCAACTGAATAGTCAACCCGAACAACCTGTTACCTTCAATTTTACCAGTTCTGACACCACAGAAGGAGAACTTCCAACCCCATCAATTACCTTTGATAGTAGTAATTGGAATCAACTTCAAACGGTTAAAGTGAAAGGGGTTGATGATAGCGAAAGAGATGGCGATCGCACCTATGCTATCCAAACCACAATTAGCACTGAAGATCCTAATTACAACACACTGAGCTTAGAAGATATCACCGTCACCAATATTGATGACGAAACCGAAAACGTCTTAATTTCTCAGTCCAATGGAAGCACAGAAATTAGCGAAGCGGGTGAAACGGATAGCTTTGAAGTGGTGTTAACGGGTTTTCCGATTAATGATATTGTTGTTAACGTGACCCCAGATTCACAAACGGATCTCGGTAACGGACTCGGACAACCGATCGCTTTAAATTTCACCCCAGAAACAGCAAGTACCCCACAAATAGTAACTGTTAAAGCCGTTGATGATGATGTTGTTGAAGGCGAACATCAAAGTACAATTAGCTATATTGCCAATAGTATCGATCCGCTTTATGCAGGTTTAAAAGGGGAAATAAACGCTGCGATCGCAGATAATGACAATCCAACTGTTAGCGTTAAATCGGCTGGAAATGGGAGTGAACAAAGCATCGTTCCTGGTGTTTTTCAGTTAACCTTAGATCATGCCGCACCCAGTGAAGGATTAACCGTTAACTATACCATTTCAGGGGTGGCAACGCCAGGGGGAGATTATACAGCCGTTGGTTTAAATACCGTTTCAAAAACAGGGTCAGTTTATATTGCACCTGGACAAACCGGAGCTAATCTAAATATTACCCCGATTCAAGATTTAATCACCGAAACAGGCGGAGAAACCGTCACCCTTCAATTAGAAACAGGTGCAGGATATAACATCGGAACAGCCACACCAGTTAATGTTATTATCACCGATGATGATGTTGCAGGTGTCCGAGTTTTGGAAACCGGAAATGGCACTCAAGTCGTTGAACAAAATGCCACGCCACCGAATATTAATAAAGCCGACACTTATCAAATTTCCCTCACCAGTTCCCCAGCCGTCGGTGAAATTGTTACCATTACACCGAATTATAATGCTGCCAATTTACAACTCCTCGACGCGAACCAAAATCCCATTACCGAAATTACATTTGACTCCACCAACTGGAATCAATCTAAAACGATTACCGTTGTTGGTTTAAATGATAATCAACCCGGAACCCTCGAACAACTGATTACCCACAGTACCAGCAGTACCGATCCAACTTCTTCCTACAATACTGGCTTAGAAATTGATGAAAAACCCCTTCCTAATGTCACCGTTGCGATTACTGAACCGACTTATAATTCTGCGGAAATTGCCGACGGATTAGGATTACTACTCGAACGCATTGCCGAAAGTTTGCGGCAAATGTTTAAAGATACCAGCGTTCCAATAATCGGTTCTATGAGTGGTTCTGAACCCGCATTTATTGACACCATCAAAAATAATATTGTCAATGCGGTTAAAAGTACCGCTAACCTCACGCAAGACAAGTTAAAAACGTTACTCACCGACCAATTAAAGACCATTTTTCCCGATGTAAACGTGATTTCATCGGCTCTCCCAGAAGACGTTTCGTTTAGTATTAATTTGGGGAAACGTTACGCTACCGCAGCCAATTTATCGAAAGATTTTGGTTTACCGGGTTTGGGTTTAGAAGTCGAGGGTCAAGCGGAAGCAAGTTTTGAATACGGTTTAGACTTAAAGTTTGGCTATCATCAAGATTTTGGCTTCTATGTTGACACCGCAGGAACCAAACTTTCAGCCGATGCGTTGGTGGGTTTAAACGATAACTTTAGCGCGAAAGCAACCTTGGGTTTCTTGGATTTAACGGTTAAAAATGGTGCTGAAGATACCGTCAATGGCGGAACTAAAAAAACCCAAGCTTCACTGGATGCTAACTTTGCATTGAAAGATATTGATCTGGATGCCGAAGGAAATTTAATTGCCGATTCTGGGGATGAAAACCGACTCACGTTAACCGAATTAAAAGGATTTAATCAACTTCGTCAAACCAATCAAGCTACCCTTGAAACTTTGTTTGATCTCAAGATTGAAGCAGGGGCTCAAGTCGGGTTAAATGCTAAAACGAGTATTCTCGGAAGTTCTGCCATTCCTTCCTTTAATTTCGAGGTAGCGGGACAATTTGATATCCTCAAAGTAGACGGTTTTAAAGTCACTGGCCCCCAAACCCCGCAAATTGATTTTCAAAATGTTGCGATTGATATTGGCACGTTTGTTAGCAACTTTGCCAAACCGGTTTTAGAACAAGTTGATAAAGTTTTGCAACCGTTTCGGCCTCTCGTTGATGTTCTAATTCAAGATACTAAATTACTATCAAAATTAGGATTAGCGGGAGTCTTTGATAAGAAATGGCCGATTCCCAATGGGGGAGATGGTCAGGTTTCAACCTTAGAATTAGCGGATGTTATTTTAAAGGTTTTAGGGAACGAACTTCCGCCCAAAGTGTATCAGTTTTTAGATACATTCATCAAGGTTGATAACTTCGTCAAGCAAGTTAATAGTTTACCTGCGGGTGAAACCATTCTCATTCCCCTTGGTGATTTTAAGTTGCCTAAATTGCAGGATTTAAGCAAACTGAGTGAGAGTGAAGTTGATACGATCGCTCAGAATACAACAAGCTTGAAAGCAGATTTTGAGCAAATCTTCCAAACCGCAACAGATACTGCTAAAAAGCAAGCGGCGGAATATTTGAAAGGATTAACCGCCGATCTATCTTTACCCAGTCTTGAATCTGTTCTCGCTCTTCAACAAAACGTTACTCTGCTCGAAACTGAACTCAATAACCTTCTCCAAACCACCCCGGATAGTGCGAAAAAACAAGCGATTCAATTCCTAAAAGATTTTGCTGATCGCCTACCTTCATCGCAATTTGCTGATTTTAGCAAGCTGAATTTAAGCGAGATTGAGCAACAAGCGAGCGATGTTAAAACCGAACTGGATAAAATTATCCAAAATGCCGATACCTCTAGCAAAAAAGCAACCACTGAATTTACGAAAAGCTTCACCTATGGTGATGGTAAAACCGCCTCTCTCTTTGACATTCCCCTACTCAAAGATCCGAAAAAAGCGATGGGTTTATTGTTAGGTCAAGATGTCTCTTTATTTACCTTTGATGTTCCTGAAGTTGCCTTTAATGTTGGGGTGCGACAAACCTTCCCAATTTGGGGGCCAATTCGGGGTTTACTGGAAGGTAAATTTGGTGCTTCCGCCGACTTTGCAATTGGGATGGATACCTTCGGTTTGCGGCAGTGGAAAGCGAAAGATTTTGCCGCTAATGAAGCTTATCGCATCCTTGATGGGTTCTATATTAGCGATCGCGAAAAGCCGGATGGGACAGGCGCAGATGTTGCAGAAATTAAGCTGAATGCCACCGTTGCAGCAGGCGCAGGTATCGATATTGTCGCTGCTTCTGGTTATCTCAAAGGCGGAGTTGAAGGGTTATTTAACCTTGATTTAGTCGATAAAGGGGAAGCGAATAAAACTGATGATGGTCGCATTCATGCGATCTCTGAAATTGTTCCTCGTTTTGATGATTTGTTAAGTTTAATCGGAGAAGTTAATGCGTTTCTCGGTGCGGAAGTTAAGGTGTTTGGTGAAACGATTTATGATAAGCATTTCGCCACCTTTAACTTAGCAAAATTCAAAATTGGGAACAGCAGTATCGGAAAAGTACAGGATGGTTATATTTCGGGAGGCAAGGTTTTCTTAGATGCTAATTTTAACGGCATTCAAGATTTCGCTGATCTCAATAGTAACGGAATTCGCGATTTTGAGGATCTCAATAATAACGGAATTCGCGATACTTATTCAGCACCCGATCTTGATACCGGAGAAATCATTCAACTGCTTGAAGCTTTCAGCGAACCGTTTAGCGAACCTAGCACAATTACCAATGCAGATGGTAGCTACGATCTGAATATTTTCAATACCTTTGATACAAATGGCAATGGAATTATTGATGCCGATGAAGGTCGAATTGTTGTTATTAATGGGGTTGATACCTCAACCTTCCTCCCCCAAATTGTTCCGCTAACAACCACCCCCACAGCAACTATTGCTTCACCCCTAACCTTGTTAGCTTCCCAAGGTTTAACCCCTGATTTTGACGGAGCTAAAACTCAAGTCAAAAATGCGTTTAGTCTGCCGTCCGCGTTAGATTTATTAACGGATATTCCGACGGATGTAGACATCAAAGTTCTGGGGTTACAGGTAAAACTTCAGAATCTGATTATGGCAGCAACCCGAAGCCTTTCCGAAGCACCGTTTATCGGCTTACAAATTGATTCAGCCGAGGTTAAAAATCAAGCGGGTTTACTGTATCTCGATCGCAACGGAAACGGTCAGTTTGATACAGCAGAACCCGAAGTCATTAGCGATCAGGCTAATGGTGGAATTCGTTTTCTCGATCTGGATGGTAATGAACAATTAGATAGTGGAGAAGTCTCTTCTCCCGTTGCAACCGCCGGAATTGCTAAAGCTGTATTCCAAACCGTTGCCACTTTAATTCAGAACGGAGAAACACCCAACTTAAGTGATGAAACGGTTGTTAAAACGTTGCTAGAAAATGCTATTTCTGGTTTAACTCAACAAGACCCGAATTTAACTCTGGATGCCGATATTTTAACCGCAACAGTTGCAGAAATTATCGGGAAGAATCAAAGCGTTGATAGCATTCTCGCCAATACGGCTTTGGATGAAGCTACTGCTCGTCAGCAAATCGTCAAACCTTGGGTTTTCTTTGATGCGAATTATAATAAAGTTCAAGATGCAAACGAACCCTTCGCTTATCAAGCCAGTGATGGGACGAATGAGTTAGAAATTCCCGTTGCTCAATTTGATGCAAATGGCAATGGTCGCCTCGCTCCGAATGAAGGAGAAACCCTCGAAGTTGAAGCTTCTGAATCAGTCGAATTAGCAACAGGTTACTCGCAGCTTGTGACGAATCCGTTTGAAACTTTAGTTCGATTATTAGCTGAACCTGTTGATCCCGAAGCCACACAAACCCAAGTTAAAACGGCTTTAGGGCTTCCTAATGTTGATCTCTATAACTTTGACCCGCTCAAAGCAATTGCAGAAGGGAATCCAGACGGTTTAATTGTCTTCAGCAAACAAGCGCAAATTTATAATACGTTGGTGCAATTAAGCCAGTTTCTCAGTAGTTCTAGCGGTGAAGCGACCAATCGCATTTTAGAAGAACTCACGAAACAGATTAACCAACCGAATGTAACGCTAAATTTGAGTGATTCAACCCCAATTCAAGCACTCATTCAGGTGATTAATCCTAATATTTCGGCAAATACGGCGGCGGGTGTTGCGAATATTATTGTTGCTGGAAATATCCGCATTGAGCAATTAGTTTCCGACTCAACTCTGAACTTGGTTCAAAAAGCAACAGAAATTGCGAAACTTCAGCAGGTTGTTCAAGGAAAAACAGCCACCGATTTACAAAAAGTGGGAGCAGGAACGTTATCCATTGAACAAGCGATCGCGGCTCATACGGATGAAGCTCTTAATACTCAAATTCAAGCTTCAACCGCTCAAGATCCAACCTTCCAACTCGATCTAATCAATAATAATCCAACGGCTGAAGCTGATGCTAATATCACAACCTTGGAAGATACTCCAATCACAATTAATGTGCTGGAAAATGACACAGAGACTGATAGTGGTGACTCCCTAACAGTAACAATGGTTGGCAGTTTAGCGATTGACGATGGGGGACAAATTACAGCCATTCTGCCAGAAACAAGCCAAGGTGGAACGTTAGAAGTGAGCGAGGATGGAAAATCAATTACCTATACTCCTGCTGTTAATTATTTTGGTGAAGATAGCTTCTTTTACCTGATTAAAGATAGTAAAGGCAGTGTTGCGAATGCGGAAGTGGCAATCAATGTTACGTCCGTTAACGATGCTCCTGAACGGATCACCGAAATTCCTGATCAGTTGAATGTTCAGCAGGGTCAGCCATTTACCCTCGATGTCTCTCCTAACTTTAGTGACCCCGATGGGGATGTGTTGGTGTTCTCAGCCGCCGGACTTCCAACTGGCTTGAATATTGATCCGGTAACGGGCATCATTAGCGGTACTCCCACTGTTGGCACTGTTAGTCCGTTAGCGATGGGCTTCGCCCAGCCGGAGGCTATCGCAGTTACGGCAACTGATACCAGTGGAGCAACCGTTAGCGATCAGTTCGACTTGAGCGTTAACGCGCTTCCTCAACCTACACCGCAACCGACACCGCAACCTACACCGCAACCGACACCGCAACCTACACCGCAACCGACACCGCAACCTACACCGCAACCTACACCGCAACCGACACCGCAACCTACACCGCAACCTACACCGCAACCTACACCGCAACCGACACCGCAACCGACACCGCAACCTACACCGCAACCGACACCGCAACCTACACCTGCACCCGCACCCGCGGAAACACCTGCACCAACGCCTGCACCAACGCCCGCACCTGCACCAACGCCTGGGGAAACACCTGCACCATCGGGAACACCGACACCAACAGATACACCAACGCCAACAGCGCCAATACCGACACCAACGCCAACAGCGCCAACACCAACAGCGCCAACACCATCGGGAACACCGACACCATCGGAAACACCGACACCATCGGAAACACCGACACCATCGGAAACAACTAATAACCTCTTAGACGATGAGTGCATCTGCGACCAAATTACCTATCCCAACTTAAACCGACCAAACTCAGTTGAAAACACCATACTCGGCGCATCCGGCTTTCAAATAGGCACTGCCCAAAACGATGAATTACTAGGTAGCAATGCTGCCAATATATTCGAGGGCAAATCCGGAGATGACAACTTCTACGGTGGTGGCGATAATGACATTATTAATGGCAACCAAGGCAATGACTTCATCGCCGGAGGCAAAGATGAAGATACTCTCTACGGAGATGAAGGAAGCGACATCATCCTTGGCGAGTCGGGTAACGATTTAATCTTTGGAGGCAAAGGCAATGACTTGTTACATGGTCGCGAAGGTATTGACATCATTTATGGCAACAAAGATGATGACTTCATTGATGGTGGCAAGGATAATGACACCTTATATGGAGGCACAGGTAACGACATCTTGCTTGGCAGTCAAGGTGATGACAATCTGTTTGGACAGTTAGGTTCAGATACCATCTGCGGCGGTGAAGGTAATGACTTAATCAACGGTGATGAAGGAGCAGATATCCTGGGAGGGTGTGCCGGAAATGATACTCTTTTCGGGGGTGCAGACAATGATACTCTCACTGGTGGCAAAGGAGCCGATCTCCTTGACGGAGGCATGGGAAATGATAGTTTAATTGGCGGTAGCGGCAACGATATCTTTGCCTTAACAACTGGTCAAGGATTTGATATCATCGCTGATTTTACCGTCGGTCAAGATTTGATTGGATTAGGTGGTGGTTTGAGTTTTGGACAGTTAGAAATAACTCAAAACACTCAGGGAACTCTCATCAAAAACCTCTTGACAGGGGAGCAGTTAGGTGTGATGGTTGGAGTGAGTGCCAATGCGATTACATCTGCTAATTTCCGGCTGCTCTAGGGAAGGAAGGAAAAGTGCGAGATCCCATTTAATCCAACATGGATCTTGCACTTAACCCACAAGTCTAGATCCAAAATTGAGTGCACTTGAGAAGCCCTACTTGTGTAAGCCGTTGGGCTTCTCGCCTTCATGCTCAACCTTTTCTAAACCATCTTCTACCAATTTTCTAAAGCCCTGCTACAGATAGAGACTCTAAAATAAATTCCCATCCCGTCAAATAAGCAATAACTTCCACCCTCAACTTATTTGACTCTTTTTGCAAGGCTGCTCTCAACTCTTCTATTTGGTCACATCTCAACTGTCAAGAATCTAAAATCTGAAATTATTTGACCAAAAAGAGCGACCGATATTCTGTTGGCTGTCGGCAAGTGCGATCGCACTTGCCGACAATCCACAAGAACCGCCCAACCCCAAACGCCCACTAAGTTGCCAGATACAGATTGCTAGAGTCGTTGGGTTTGGCGTGTAAATATTTAGAAGTCGTGGCCACCGACGCATGACCCAAATTTTGACTCAGCAGATGAATCGGGGCCCCACGGTTCAGCGCATGGCTCGCGTGGCAATGTCGCAACCAGTGAGCGCTAGTCTTCTCCGAGATGCCCGCGCGTTTCTCCGCTTCCTTCACCAAGTGCGTCACCGAAATCCTGTGCAAGCGGCCACCGTTAGCCGCTTTCCGACTCCTGAAGATTGGCGAGCGAATTCCCAGCATCCCCTCTGCTGTTCAAAAGTGCTAGATACAGAGACGCAGGAAGTAGAACCACGCGAGTCTTGTCGCCCTTGCCATAAATCGAGAGTTGCCCACTTTTACCGTTAGGTCATCGCACACGATCGCTCAATTAATTGTTGTAACATCCGATCGATCTGGGCGATCGCTCCCAGGTTGAGACAAAAAACGCTCTCAAGGGTAGCGCGGAACTCTGCAACCGTTGAAAGGACACGATGTTCTGTTCGACCATCCAAATAATGCACTGTAAACTGATTATTCCACAAGGCATAACGACAATTTGAATCCGGTTTTGCCACCATCAAGTTAGTAACAAAAATAGAGTTGGGATGAGTTGAAACATACCAATTACTCACCTCATAATCGGGTAATTCTTGCTCCTGAAGGTCGAATTTGTAAAGGGATTTCCACTCCTGCTTGATATATGCTTGCATAATGTAGCTGCGCTCCGCTGCGATCAATCGAAATGGTTCATGGGATGTAGGTTGTTCAATATCCGGTGTCAAAGCAAGCGGCGCGGTAAGCGTTAATCCTCCGAATCCCACATCTGCAATGTATGGCTCTCCATCAATATTGACCCACAGCACCATATGACTGCGAGGTGCGATCGTCCCGGACGGCAAATTCCACAGCACGCGGGCTGCCAAATTCTTTACCTGAAAGCCAAGAGCAAGCAAAACAGCCCGCAACAGTGAATTTTGCTCAAAACAATAGCCGCCCCGTCTCTCGTTGATTAGTTTTTGTTGCAAGGATGCTAAATCCAGCTTCACAGGTTGTTTCAGGAGCGAATTGAGGTTTTCAAAGGCGATCGTTTGGGAATGTCGTTGATGAATTTCCTGTAACGTTGTCAGCCTGGGCGAGCAGTCACCACTATAGCCAATTCGTTGAAAATAGGCATCAAGGTCGATCTCAGTCAGTGGTTGTTGCAATTGCATATTTTATTATCAGAGTCAATGCTGAGTTTCTTCATGGGGAGCAATTAATCATTATGTATCCAACGTTCCTTCATGTTTAGCATCGGAGAAATCTATGATTTCGATCGCTCCTTCACGTCGAATCATCCGCTTCCCCTGCCGATCGCTCCGGGAGTATGTCACTTTTGTAGTGAGTAATTATACTTATGCAGCTTTTCCCTGATTTCCAATTAACCCGTTCAAGTA
>NZ_JAUBTS010000102.1:0-15065 GCF_036705105.1 Microcoleus sp. B9-D4 | reverse complement strand
GGAACAGGCTTTTCGGCCTGTTCCACAAGAAAATTCACTCTTTGTGGAACAGGCCGGAAAGCCTGTTAAGCGAGAATGGTGCAAGATGTGAGATAAATAAATTTGCCGCTTGCGCGATAAAATTGATTGATAAAACGTTTTTTTTTAACAATTCTCGCACCTATGGACGAATTATCTGTTAAGGCGCTGCTGGAAGACTTGAAAAAGTCCGACGAAAGCGTGCGCGATCGGGCAACTACAGAACTCTGGCGCACGTGGTTTAACCAGAAGGGTGAGTATGGGATGCAAATTCTCAGGCGATCGCAAGTTTCGCTGGATGCAGGCGATGTTCACCACGCTTTGGATTTGCTGACGAAATTGATTGCGGAAGCGCCGGATTTTGCGGAAGCTTGGAACCGACGCGCCGTACTTCACTATACTCAAGGAAATTATAAAAAGTCGATCGACGACTGCGAAATCGTCCTCAAACTGAACCCGGTGCATTTTGGGGCGTTGCACGGTCTGGGTTTGTGCTACGCTGCCTTGGGAGAATACCTAAATGCTATTCAAGCTTTTCGTCGCGCTTTGGAAATTCAACCGTTTGCTTTGGTGAATCAAAAGTTAATTCTGGAGTGTACGGCTCGTTTGAGTTAAAGTTAATTTTCTGGGGCTGAAAAGTGTTAATACCCAATTATAAGCTGCTACGCATTTAAATTGAATCCATATCAGGGTTCTGGGGCAAGTTCCACAATAATTGTATAAAAAATGACTGTCAAATTAGATGTACAACAGCTTAGTCACTTTTTAGCAATCTAAAATCTAAAATCTAAAATCTAAAATCTAAAATTGTCTAAGTTAGTGCCTAAAATTAGCGTTTGCATTCCTACTTACAATCGAGTGCATCTGCTGGCTTGTGCGATCGCCAGCGTGCTAGATCAAACTTATACAGATTTTGAATTAATTATCTGTGATGACGGTTCCACTGACAGCACTCCACTGTTGATGTCGGAATTTGTCGTAGCTTGCGGGGCGGGACGCCATCGCGGGATTCGCTACATTCGCCACCCGCAGAATATCGGCAAGAGTAATAATATGCGATCGGGCTTTGCGGCAGCAAGGGGCAAATATTTTATCAAGTTTGATGATGACGATCGCCTGAACCCGCAATTTCTAGAGCGGACATCTGCTATTTTAGATAAAGACCCCAGCATCGATTTTATCAGTACAGATCACTGGGTGATCGACATTAACAATTATATAGACGAAAACCAGACGAAACTCAATTCCCAGCGGTGGGGGCGCACCGAGTTGTCGGCTGGAATTATTGAAGATTTGCTCTCTGCAGTGTTTCTGAGACAAAGTTTGCAAATAGGGGCTACTTTGTTTCGGCGCCGCGCCCTGGAAGAAGTCGGATTTCTGCGGCCGAATTTACAAAATTGCGAAGATAACGATTTGTTTGTGAGACTTGCGATTGCCGGCAAAAAATGCTATTACTTGCCGGAGCTGTTGATGGAGTATCGAGTTCATGCAGGACAGCAAGGAGTCGATCGGGCAATTCCGTATTTAAGCGATAAATTACGCTATTTGATCGGCTACGAGTTTGATTCCGAGAAGTTGGAAACAGTCAGGCTCAAAAGGATTGCCGAAACTCAATTAGCGCTAGGTTTGCGGCTGATTGAGGTGGGCGAAACTGAAAAAGGGCGCCTGATGGTGCGGGCGGGAAAGTCGGTTTCTACGGCGAAAATGTGGGCGGGTTTGGGATTGTCGTTGCTGCCCGTCGAGTTGCGTCCAAGGGCGTTTGAGTTTGTGCGGGAGTTGTTGAAACGGGAGTTGTGAAGGCGTAGGATTTCGACAGAATAACCGGCCGTTTCAACCGCCAAGTCTGATTACTTTCACAATACTCCTGACTCTAATTGGTCTAGATACATAAACTCAGGAGCTTTAACTCCCGCTTCTTCTCTAATTTTAACCAGTCTAGGCGACTCAAAAAACGCCCTAGCATCTGCGATTGATGTCCACGCGGAGAAATGAACAATTTTGTTGGGTTCATTGTCATACTTCAAAACTTGATACGAACGCTCGCCAGCTTCTTTTCGGATGCTTTCAGCATGATCGAATACCTGTTTCCAAGCTTCATAATTTTCTACTTCATGAATAATTAAGACATACTGCATAGTAATCAGCTTCTCTGATAATTTCAAAACTTCAATGGTTTGGTTTACTCCTCCTCTTCCTCAGCATTTTTCTCTTTAAATCCCAACCACAAAAGTATTACCTCTTCTACTTCGAGCATTTTCTCGGATGTCAGACTTCCCAATTTGCGTAGAAGCTTTGCATGAGGAATTGTAATCATATTTTGTACGTCAAATACTCCTTCTCGGAGGAACTTATTTTTGACTTTCACCTCAAATCTTGAACCGCGTAGACTTGTTGTATGTGGCACTAGAGTCGCTAATGCCCGGTCTTGATTTAGAGCAGGAATACTCACGACCAAACATGGTCTGACTTTCGCAGTATAACCTAGATCGACTAACCAGATTTCACCACGCTCTGGACTATTCATATACGGATTCTTCCTCATCTAGCTCTAGAAAAAGTCCCTCAGCATTTAGAACTAAATCGTCATCAGATAGGGGCGGAAAGTCTAAATAAACAGTCCGTTTCAAAATTTCCAATACCAAATCTAACCGCTCTGAGTCTGTTAATCGCTCAAAGGTATTCAAAAGTTCTTCTACTAAAATAGTCATAGCTTTTTCCCTAGACTTGCTTATAGCATAGCACAGGTTTTAAGTAGACCAACCTCAAAAAACATAACAGCCAGCTCCCCGCAGCACTTTAAGGCTGCGGGGTTCTAACATCGATCGCGCTTTCCACTAAAGTAGTAAACAGTGCCTGATGTAAATAAGTTTTTCCTAAATATCGTGTCTATATTTTCTGAAATTCCGACTGTGTGGTTGCAAATTTCCCTCGTGGGACTCTGGTTGGGTTTGATTTTACTGGTAGCTGAAGGGTTAAATCGCTTTACTTCTGTCGATCCTGAAGTATCGCGGAAGGTGGTACACATCGGTACTGGAAATGTGATTTTGCTGGCGTGGTGGCTGGAAATACCCGGTTGGGTGGGGATTTCGGCGGGAATTTTAGCAGGTGCGATCGCCCTAATTTCTTACCAAGTTCCGATTTTGCCCAGTCTTAACAGTATCAATCGGCACAGTTGGGGGACTTTTTTCTATGCTGTTAGTATCAGCGTTCTCGTGGCTTGGTTTTGGCCGCTGCAACATCAGGAATACGCTGCTTTGGGCATTTTAGTGATGACTTGGGGCGACGGATTGGCTGCTGTCATCGGCCAGAAATACGGGAAACATATTTATCGAGTTTGGGGAATGCAGAAGAGTTGGGAAGGTTCTGCAACTATGTATTTGGTGAGTTTTGCTGTTAGCAGTTTGATTTTGCTGGCGGTTCAAGGCAATATTTGGCAAACTTGGGCTGTGTCTGCTGTTGTAGCTTTGGCTGCTGCTACTTTGGAGTCGGTTTCCAAGCTGGGAATTGACAATCTGACTGTGCCGATCGGCAGTGGGGCGATCGCCTTTTTCCTCAATCAATTTTTGATAATTGGTAATGTGTAATCTGAACTTCCCCCCACGGGGGCTTTGCTTAATAGAAGTATGAATTCACTATTTCGCAATTGCTATATAGCAACCCTAAATCATTCGCGTAATTATTGTAGGGGCAATCCCACGCCCGGTTGCCCCGATAGATAGGGGGTAGGCACTCTTAGCACTACCCTACAAATTTACATGAATGATTTAGGATTGCTATAAACGGCGTTGCTGAATAGAGGTATGAATTCAAGATTTCCCAATTGCTATAAGCCCGCTTGAGGGTGAGTTTTGTAACTTCAAGCGAAAAGGTAATTCATACCGTGAATCAGCAACGCCAATTATCAATTGTCTAAGTTCCGTTAAAGCAGCCGACGTGCTTGTAAAATTTGTTGTTGCCATTGCTCGAAAGCGGGGATTTTTGAGCGATCGTCTGTTGGAAACATCGCCCTTATTTGCTCCATAAGCTCGATCGCCAGCGGTACACCAAGCTGCAATTGTTCCAACACATCCCGCTGAGCAAAAACGGTTTCCGGTGTTCCTTCTAAAATCAATTTTCCTCGATCCATTACAAACACCCAATCAGCCCAGCGGTAGATGAAATCGAGGTCGTGACTTGCTAAAAGAATAGTGGTTCCGGCGCTGTGAATTTGTTGGAGTAAACCGATCAGTTGTCGGGTGTGACGCGGATCGAGATAGGCGGTAGGTTCATCTAACAGCAGCAGTTTCGGCTTGAGAACCATGATATCGGCGATGGAAACCCGCTTTTTCTGGCCCAAACTGAGATTGTGAATTGGTTCGCGGGCGAGTTCGCTTAGATCGAATTGCTCGATCGCCTGCTGCACCTGTTGAGCAATTTCGGATTCTCTCAAGCCTAAATTGTACAATCCGTAGGAAATATCTTCTTCTACCGTGGAAGCTACTAATTGATGTTCGGGATTTTGAAACACGAGTCCGATTTGTTGGCGCAGTTGCATCAAAGATTTGCGATCGTAGCGAAAGGGTTCACCTTGCCAGCTAATGATTCCCTGTTGCGGTTGATATAAGCCATTTGCTAACAGAAAAAATGTAGTTTTGCCACAGCCATTTTGACCGATCAGCCCGCACCGTTTCCCAGCGGGAACTTTGAGATTTAAACCCTGAATTGCCACTCGCGAACCGCAGGGATAGGAGTAGCAAGTGCGATCGAATTCGAGAATCCATTCAGACATATTTTTTATTTTTTATAGCCTTGTTCCCAGGCTCTGCCTGGGAATAAATACCCGGAGGCTATGCCTCCAATTACCGATTACCGATGAATGATTACCAATTACCGATTACCGCTTTCCATTGTATTTGTGTCAGCCTTGATCAGATTTTGACAACTGCCAAAGTTGCATTTCATAACAGAGATGTTGCTCAAAAAGTTGACTTGCCTCCAATCCTTCAACTACCAGCTTCTTGAACCAGCGACGAAATATCCAGCGCAGGAATTTGTGGACGGGGGGAATTGTGATCGCAATCAAATCTGCAACATAGATCATTGTATTCAGTCCATATCGGCGGAAAGTATCGACATACAAATCGATTGTTGGCAAAATATGGGCGGAAATATCCTCAGTTTTTACTAAAGTGAATCCAGCCTGCTTTAATGCTGCATGAAGTTCCGTAACAACATGACAATTAGAGAACATTCCCTCTTTATAATTAGCATCAGATCGCAGCATATCAGCCAGCAAAACATAACCGCCGGGATTGAGGATTTTGGCGGCACCGTTAGCAATATCAACAGCCGACATATACTGGCTACTTTCGCTAAAGAGAATAAGATCGTAGAAATGGGTTGCTTTGAAGTCTTCAAACCTCGTGAGGTGGAAGATTGCCCGATCGCCCGTACACTTAAGAAAGCGCTGTTGTTGGAACGGATCGGGTGCGAGCCCTTCGACTGCAAAACCTCGATCGAGCAAATAAGCCGCATTTCCACCAATCCCGCAGCCCACATCGAGTATCGTATGAGTGCCTTTGGGGATTGCATCCAACAGTTTTACAGTATAAGCTTGCTGAGCGAGGCGCAATCGTGCGATCGTTAGTTCGTCAGCGGGCACAGGTAGGGTTTCCCAATAGCCGTAGTGAAGGTAGGGCGAATCTGTCAGGCCCAAATAGTAATTAAGCGCTGCATTTTGGTAGCGAGTTACCTTGGAAATTTCGATTGATTTTGGCTGCGGCATTCGGAAAATTTAGTAAGTTTTAGGATTTAGGGCAGAGTTGAAATTCTTCCCAGCGCTTGCATACTTGTTCATAGCACTCAACAGGAGAAATTGCCAACTTTTGCAACAAATTGATATCAATCTGACCGTTTGCGATCGACAAAAATATAATGGCTGCCTTGGGTTCGTAGCTATCAATGATTTGCAGCAGATTGAAAACAGTATTTGGTTCTATTTCTAGTTGTTGCAAATAAGCAGTTGCGTACAATTGGGAAACAAATTCCAGATCGTACTTGATAGTATCTACGCTCCAATTCACAGAACCGTTAATGGGAGTATTGATTTTGCAAGCAACCAAGCCTCGTCCTCGATGCAAAAAGCCATTCCAAGCAGTATGTCCTATCGGCAAAATATTCTGGTGAATAAACAAGTTTTGCCAGTAGCCAAAACTACCCTGCCAAACACTATCTTCAATTCGCATTTCTTTTCCATTAAAATAATATACGCTTCAGAACACAGATCGAATTACATCAGCGTTCATCTGTGTTCATCTGCTGATATCTGCGGTTAAAAAACCCCAATCCAATAATAAAAAAAATAATAAACTCACCATCACCCATACCTCGCAGATGAAAAACATGATTGTAAACAAATCGGCGGGCATCCTGACTCAGAGATGCAATAATCTCATTACAGTTGCGGGACAGCGCCGGATTCGCACCGAACTTTCCCCCTTACGTCTGATGGCTGTTCTCCATCAGAGCCGATCGATATACGGGGATATTACCACTATTTGGAACATTTGACAAAAAACCGTCCGCCTATTCACCAAACTCAATATTTTCATACAAATCTGCCAGCGAAATTTCCACAGCAACAGAGGTTAAACTGAGGCGATCGCCCATACAGCTATATTCCGAAAAAATCCACTTATTCGCATCAGTTTTAGAATATTGCTCGACCTGTAGCCGATATTGGTCGATTAATAAATACTCCTGAAAACTAGGAATACTGCGATAAGCAGCAAACTTTTCATCGCGGTCATAAGCTTTAGTACCTTTAGACAGCACCTCAGCAATTAGCAGCGGATTAGTAATTGTATCCGTTCGTCCAGATTGGAGCTCGATCGGGCGCGCTACCACCATCACATCCGGGTAAGTATAATTATTAAGCTGCGGAACCCAAAGCCGCTGATCCGAACTAAAAGTCCGATATGATTTCCCTTTTAACGCCAGTTTCAGCGCAACAACTAAATTAGTGGTAATTTCATTGTGATCCGGTGTGCCGCCAGCCATCAGAACAATCTCCCCATTGATAAATTCATGCCGATCCTGAGAATTGATTTCTAATTCTAGATATTCCTCAGCGGTGTAGGTTTTGGTGTCAACTTGCGCGATCATACACAACGCTCTCCTTTAATCTACTCATTTCAGTTTATCTTAAAAATTCTGCTAATTCCATGTAAAATTAGCTCAGGAACAGGCAAGATGCCTGTTCCACGCGACTGGTGTCTTTTCTAGCGTGATGGGAACTTATATCACCTAATAAAATAAGTTTGGTTTATGGTTTAGTAATTGGGGGTGTTGATCGAAAAGCTTATATCAATTGGAAAGCGCTAGGCTATGGGGCTTGCGACTAAGTGATATCCCTATCGTAGTAGCGAGTTATATTCAAAGAACCGTCTCTCCATCTACTCGAAAACGGATATTATCCCCGGACTCAATGGCGTGTTTATTAAATTCTCTCATCGCCGCCATCCGAGTTTCCCGATCGGTATGCACTCTCCCCTCATGGCTTACAGCGATTACTTGATCGTCATCATCACTTAGTTTAGAGATGAATTCTTGAAAATTCCTAAAAACACAAAGTTGCTCATAGGTGTATGCCTTGAGATGTTTAATTGCCTCTTCACCTCCGAAAATTGCACGCTCAACACTGTCCCAAACTGTTAGAGTAACTTGTCTGGTGTGTTCCTGGGAGGGATTCGGATCTAGGCAAACTAAATATCTTTGAGTTCTGGCGCTTTTTACAATATCGATACTCAAGGGCTTATTATCACTAAACCAAGCATCTTTAGAATATACAAGCTCACCCACTGGGGGAGGAGTAATAGATGGAAGTTGACCTTCTTTCATCTGTAGTTGTCGCTCTGTTTGCCGTTGTTTTTTGAGTTTTGCTTTTCTTCCCATACCAAATGTTCACTGCGGTGTTGCTTATAATTATAACCAGAAATTGTGCTCAAATATTAAAGCAGCCGTAGTGTTTCGCCGAAGGGAAATTCCTCCAAACCCAGTCCCCCGCCGCGATCGTCCACAGAACCGGGAGTGCGGGAACTTCCGTCGGAAACGTACCGTATCCATCCCTCATGTAAAGGAAACGCCTCGCACTTAACAAACTTACCGCAGCGGGACAAAGTTATAGCCAGTGCTTCCTCCTTGTTTAACTTGCACTAAAATCGGCTTACCAGCCCGATCGCCCGTGGGCAAAAACTTCACATCCTCGCTCGATCCGGCTGTCGAAAAACTCGCATTTCTGAGTGCTTGTTGCAATCCTTCCCGCGTATTGCTTTGTCGCAAGCCAGCGATGACAGCTTGAGTCGCGTCAAAACTCGTTGCTGTTCGCCAATTCACAATGCCTCCCCAACGCTGGCGGGCATTTTCTGGGAAACGGCTACCGGGATTAGTTTCAGGATGCCAGGGAACGGGCAAAACAAGCCCGTCAACGTCTTTTTGTCCGTCTTTTAAAGTTTGAAAGGTGTAGAGCGTAGTGCTGCCGTAGAGTGGCAATTTGCCTCGATTGATGCGAGCCAGAGAAATCGCACGGTCAATGCGATCGATGTGGGGCGCTACCATCAATCCTTGTGCACCTTTGCTGACAGCATCGGCGATCGCACTTTCGGGATTAAAAGAGGGTAAGGAAAAGTCGCAAACAGTGGGAGCTAATTTGCCGCCAGCAGCAGTAAGAGATGCCACAAATTCATCTTTAAATGATATGTTATCCGGTGCTTGGGAGTCATAACAAACGGCAATATTAGTTTGGGCGGCTGTTTTGACGGCATATTCTGCTAAGGGAGCTGCCATTAAGCTAATATTGGGTACTGTCCGAAAGATGTAGCTGCCAAATCCTGATAGATTGTTGGCAAAGCTCGTCGGTGTCACCATTACCAGTTTTTCTTGCTGATAGATCGGAGCAGCTTCGAGAGATGCGTTGCTAGCATTGTGTCCAATTACTGCTAGTATACTCGAATCTTTTGTCAATGTCCTTGCAACTTCTTTGACAACCTCTTGACTGTTGTCATCGTTGACAATTTCTACTTGCAGTTTTGCCCCATTTATGCCACCGCTAGTATTTATTTCATCCTGAGCTTGGGCCACACCTCGAAGGATTTCTTGGGCGACATTGGGGTTGCTACCAATGGGGACGCTGACAGCAATTTTTACGGCAGAACTATTGCTGGCTGTGGCATTATTCAAATAGATAATGGTTTCCGGGTCGTTGCGATTTTGTTTCAGCGAAGCCTGAAAATTCTGAATCGCAATTGAGTAATCTCCGTTCTTAAAAGCTTCAACGCCTGCTTGTTTATCTGGTGTGGTTTGGGATGTCACCAATATCTGATTTCCTAAACTGATACGATTGGCGATCGCTCCGGGTGCGATCGTTGCCGATGTAGATGTAGATGTAGGTGTATTTGAAGTTTGGGATTTTAATAAACCGGGAAGGAACTTGTATGCGCCAAACCCAATTAAGCCGATGGCAATAATAAAAACAATGGGCGGCGGGCTGTTTTTTTTGTTAGTATCTTGATACATGATTTTTTCTCTGTATTTTGATACTGTAATTATTCATTCAACTACTGTTCACGTCAATTCATATAATTCATTAATTAAGTTCATAAAAGTCATATTTGTAATAGCTGTTGCAAGTGCGATCGCCCTTATTTAAATCCGGCCCGCTAAACTAACGAGAATACGAGAATTATCAACAATATTCCTGGAGGCGCGGTTGTTCAGAAACCGGGTTTTTTGCCCAGAAGACGCGCTACAGCCCACATATTCTGTAAAAACCCCGGTTTCTGGCCCCCATTGACTGGTTCCTAGGCTCTGCCTGGGAAACGATTTCACTCTTGCTCTGCCTCGCGTGGCGAAGGGGAAATTGGAGGCAGAGCCTCCGGTTCTGCGTTACCAGGCAGAGCCTGGGAACGAGTAATTTAATGTTGAAATACCGCGCTTAACAAAGTTAAAACTGTACACCCAAACACGGCTTCAAATGTATATCTTCGCGAAGGTTTATAAGGGTAAGAATGCCAAACTTGCAGTTTTCCATTAAAGCCGCGCGAGGCTAAACTCAAGGAAACTTGACGGTAGTTTTCCAAAGTTCGCTGAAGCAATTGCCCGATTAAAATGCTTAAACTGTTCATTCCCAGTTTCCAAGTGCGATAGCCACAGCGCGAGTTTTGGGCTATCCAAAGTTCATCGGCGATCGCCAATAAGCTAAAAATAAACCGATACATTAGTAATAGCAGTTCTGTGACCAACTCTGGACAGCGTAATTGTCTGAGAATCTGCAAGATTTCGGTAAATGGAACCGTCAAGAGGATGAAATACATACAGCTTGTCGATGCGAAGGCGCGGGCAAATAGCAAGCTCACTTGGTATATTCCAGTGCGGCTCACATACAGATAAAAAGTGCCGGTGCTAATGCCCCAACCTTGCCAAATATCCCACTGAATTTCCTGGATTTGACTTAACTCAACCGCACCCAGCGCCAAAGCAGGCAAACTTGTCAGCAAAAACATCAACGGTAGTGACAGCAACCGCAAATACAGTTTCCCCGGAATACCCGCATAGACGACAATCCAGACGGCTAGCCAAAGGCCGATCGACAATTGGACGATCGCCCCAGAAACTAGAGACAGAATTAAAAGGGCGATCGCAAAGGATAACTTGTGAGATGGCGGCAACCCGCGCAAGCGATTGGTATAAGCCAGACTATCAATCTGATGGTTCATTCCGACGATTTATGATCAGACTGCTGCCGAGATTGCGATCGGCCTTTATACAACCCAATGACGTACCCAACTACGCCAGCCCCGATCGCCGCTTGAGACGCAAACAATAGACTGGAAATTTCGCTGCTAGCCGGCTCAAACAAGTGATTAAACCAAGGTTTATAACCCGGTTGAATTTCCGTAATTGCTTTCTTAGCTTGGTCATCGGCACCGCCGTATTCACCCCGCACAAAAACGAGAGGAAACGCTGCCAGAACAATCACAGCGCCAGCCAACAGTAAATTTTGCCGCGAAGTAGATTGGTGATTTTTTGTAGTTTTTTTACTCACGGCTTATGACTCCTGTCTCAATAATTTCAAAGTTTCCAACTCCGGCTTCCCGTAAGAATGCAGCCAATTCCAGACCAATAAAGTCAGCAATCCCTCACTGATAGCCAGGGGTACTTGAGTGATAGCAAAGATGCCAGCAAACTTGAGAAACGAAGCCATAAAACCGCCACTTGCTGCCGGAAAAGCTAATGCTAATTGAATCGAAGTCGTCACATAAGTCAGCAAATCTGCCAAAGCCGCCGCACAAAAAATTGCCGCCCGCTGGCTACCAGTTCGCAACAGCAATTGATAGATAAAATACGCAGCGAAAGGGCCGACAATCGCCATCGAAAACATATTCGCTCCCAGCGTTGTCAAGCCACCATGCGCTAACAGTAACGTTTGAAAAAGCAGAACTAAAGCCCCCAGTACAGCCATCACCGAAGGGCCGAACAAAATTGCGCCCAAACCTGTACCCGTCGGGTGAGAACAACTGCCCGTTACCGAGGGAATTTTTAAAGCAGAAAGCACAAAAGTAAACGCACCCGCCAAAGCAAGCAATAATTTAAGTTCCGGGTGTTCTTTTGTAATACGAGTAATTGAGCGCAAACCTACTGCAAAAAAAGGCAACGCCACAATCCACCAAAATGCAGCCCATTGCACCGGCAAAAAACCTTCCGAAATGTGCATAGCTGCGGCGGGCGTTGCCGAACCCAGGACAATATAACAACTCAAGCCAGCCATCAATCCTAAGCTGACCAATTTCCGATTTCTGGTCTTCACGCTGAACCTCGCAGATGAGACTATGTAAATTAACACATCGGCGGGCATCCTGACTCAGAAAGCGACAAGACTCTCATTACAGTTGCGGGACAGCGCCGGACTTGCACCGAACTTTCCCCCTTTCCTCTAACGGCTGCTCCCCATTAGAACCGACTGGTTAGACATAGTTTAGTCGATCGCGTAAGTCTCAGCAAATCTTTTACAAAAATTACTTCAGATTAACTAAGTCAAAATTACCTATCATCTTCTCTTCTCTTCCTTCGCGTCTTCGCGGTTCGTTCCATAAATACTATTGCCAAACAAATCAACGGTATAATATTAGTGAGTTTTGAGGAAAGCCGCCATGTTAGATTACAAATTTCCGAGGCACTGGCCCTCAGCCGATGAACTACCAGACTCTGATGAAACGCCTGTGGATAACGAACTGCAAGAACTAATACCAGGGTTGTTAAAAGCAATATTGCTCATACTTTGGGCAGAACGCATGGACTGGTTTTTTGGCATAGATATGGGTATTTATCATCACCCTGATGAACCGCCCATTGTCCCAGATGCTTTCTTAAGTTTAGGAGTAGAACGATTTTACGACGAAGAATTGCGTCCTAGTTACGTGCTGTGGGATGAAAATGTCATGCCACTTTTCGTGCTAGAAGTTGTTTCCCCAAATTATCGCAAGGAATACAGCACAAAATTAGACACTTATCAAGCTCTAGGCGTACTTTATTACGTCATTTATTCTTCCCGCCGCCGTCGTAAACCTCATTTGGAAGTACACAAGTTAGTCAATGGGAAGTACGAGTTACAGCCAGGACATCCTGTTTGGATGCCTGAAATTGGTTTAGGGATTGGTTGTGAAAGGGGAAGTTATTCTGGGGTGACAAGGGAGTGGTTGTATTGGTATGATGCCGATGGAAAACGTTATCTGACTCCTGAAGAACAGGTGAAAGAATCAGCGCAGCGCGCCCAACAGGAATCGCAGCGCGCCGATCGATTGGCCCAACGTTCCGAGCGACTAGCTCAGCGATTGCGGGAGTTGGGGATAGATCCTGATAATCTGACCTGATGGCAATCAAAAGCACAACACTGACGCACTCTTGACGCTCAGAAACCGGGTTTTTCAACGCCCGATCGATCGTCCTCAACGGAGGATTTTCTGGAAAAACCCCGGTTTCTGCCTCCAGAAATGTGTGAATATTTATCGCAAAAATCAGGAAATATCGAGCTAGATTTGGGAAAAACAGAGAGTTGGACGGCAAACATTGAGATCCAGCTCGAAAACATGAAAATTAGGAGAGGTTCTTAAATAATGGTCATGGATCTGCGTTCTTACGATGTCATCTGTTTTGGTGATGAAGTTCCAGGAGTTCTAGCTGTTATCTCTGCCTCCAGAGAATATTTTCGCCGAACAAAGCGTTATCCGCGAATTCTACTGATGTCGAAAGCAAGCTTGCAAGAAGGAATTGGCGGGCATTTGGTAAGAGGCGGTCTTGCTTATTTAGATAGAAGTCAGATTAGTGAAGAACTTCAACAATCTTTAAAGTTAGATACCTTTGGTTCACCAGCGACAATCTATAAAGAATTCTTACAAAAATCCGGTGTCACCGCAATTGCACTTGACCCCCGCAAAGCCAGTGCAGCCCTGAAAGAAATGCTGGTAAAAGCTGGGGCTGATCTCCTGAGCAAAGTAGAAATTAAATCAGTCAGTAAAGAAGGTCAAAAAATTGTCAGTATAACCACCTCTCAAGGCGTAGTTTATGCCGGCAAGCAATTTATTGATGCCACTGTCAATGCCGAATTAGCTCAAGCTGCCGGTGTGAGAAAGCTGAAGGGATTTGAAACATTTGGTCTGCCTAATTCAGAACTTCCAGTCACCCTCGTTTTTGAAACCCAAGGACTCAGTGCAAGAGCACTGAAAGAATTCGATTATATTTATCTAAAACGCTTTACCAACCTGGCCGATGCAGAGAGTCAAAAATTTTTGCTGTACGCTGCAGGCAAGGATGCCAAACTAGCAGAAGAGCTTCGGCGGGAAATGAGGGACACTCAAGGCAATCTCAAAACTCTGTGGGCGGGTAACGATTACATCGATGTTCGCGCGCCGGCTCTGTCTGTAGCTTACCACTCATTTAGAGGAAGAAAACTATCTTTTTCTGAAACTGGCATAATTTTAGATGAGGGAAATATAGCAATACTTCCAAATGACCGACTTTCGTGGAATGCGCTTTTATTTGCAGTCACAGCCAGCGAAGCCGAAGCCTTAGCTAGAAGCGGGAGCAAACCCACGGCTAATATGCAAAGAGAGATGTTATTTATTACAACTTGGCTGAGGAGTTTGGGGGCTACTTCTGTTACTTATGCCTCAGAACTTTATATCAGACACGCTGGCAATGTGACGGGAGTTGTAGAACCTTTAACTGGCGCACAAATGCTGTTAGGTGGCGTACCTGCTAATGAAGCCCTGGCAACATTTAGCTATCATTTTGATGTCCGCGGAGGCATTCCGGGTATTGGCGAGAAAGCAAACAGTCTAGGATGGTTTAAAAGTCTGAGTTTTAAACAGCCTATTTTTAATATTGGCATCCGCCACGCATTAATTAAAAACGTTCCTAACCTGGCAGTAGTCAGTCCCTGTTCGGGATTTGAAGGGTTAGCCTGTTCTGTGGGCAGAATTGTGGAATTCAACGCCGCAGTTGGTCAAGGTGTGGGTATCGCTGCGGTTAATGCCATTCTAAATAACAAAAATCTAGCCGATGTCTCTAACCGAGAAGTGAGACAAGTTCTCGCTGAAACAGGTCAGCTACCTAAAATTTTTGGAGTTCCAAATAATGGTGATGGAATGCTATTGGCGCAATTTGAGAATCTTGTCAGTTCGGATGCTATTGCGTAATATCCATTCCGGTTGCACTCCTGATGATTGTTGACTGTTGACTGTTGACTGTTGACTGTTGACTGTTGACTGTTGGCTGTTGACTGTTGACTAAAATTATGCTTTCGGGACAACGGACTGTTTGGACATTTGAACAAATACCGATGCAACCGGAAACGATATAATAGCAATTTCTCTAAACAATGCAGTAGTAGGTTGGGCAGGGGGAATGATACTCAAGCCAAAATTTTTTAACAAAAAATGCTGGGGGGGTGACAAAGAGGCCTAGGAGATAGACCGAATCAGGGTTGCAGCCCGCATACCTTGTTGGTAAAAGCG
>NZ_JAUBTS010000101.1:0-15198 GCF_036705105.1 Microcoleus sp. B9-D4 | reverse complement strand
GAACCTATTTGCAAGCTTTAAGGCTGTTGGCGAACCCGCCCCTACGGCTAATTGAGAATGGTGCAATATCTCAGTTAAAACTGACATCTTGCAGCAATATCAATAAGAGGATTTTTCGTGGGGTCGGGCGGGTTTGTCGATTCCCTCCGCTTCCCTTCGCCCAAAATCAGGTAGGGGCGGGTTCACCAACAATATCTGCCAATAATTGACAATTTCAAAAACCCGCCCCGGCCGGGATATTATTGTCAATCGATCGGACATGATATCAGTTAAACCCGCCACTACCCAACCAAAGTCCGCCTACGCCGCCTAAACAAAATCCAGAACCTGCGGAGGCAGGTTTTGTCCGTGTAGCTGCGACTTAAGTCGCCGAGACTTTTCAAACATCTTCTAACCAACGCCCGCAATTTGGGTTAATAATATGTTTAGCAAAGTTTAAACGACCAACAACGATGATTCGCTCACTTTTCACATTTTTTACAGTATTAATTGTAACCGGCTTAGTATGGTTGGGAAATATCGCCCCCGTAGCCGCACAAGTACAACCAACAGATATCACCGATCCTCAACAGGAATTGGGAGAACTCGTTCAAAAAGCTTTTGAAGCTACAAATGAAGGCAAATTTCCCGCCGCAGAAACTTTTTGGACTCAAATCATTGACAAATTTCCCTCACAAGCCGCCGCTTGGAGCAACCGAGGCAATTCTAGAGTCAGCCAAAACAAACTACAAGCCGCTATTACCGACTACGAAAGAGCGATCGAACTAGCACCCGACGCCCCCGATCCCTACCTAAACCGCGGCACCGCCCTAGAAGGTTTAGGACGCTGGGAAGAAGCGATCGCCGACTACAATCATGTACTAGAATTAGACCCCCAAGATCCAGCCGCCTACAACAACCGAGGCAACGCCGAAGCAGGTTTAGGAAAATGGGAACAAGCAATTGCCGACTACAGCAAAGCCTTTGAACTAGCCCCCGAATACGCCTTTGCCCGCGCCAACCACGCCCTCGCACTTTATCAAAACGGGCAAACCAAAGAAGCAATTCGCAACATGAAAAACATCGTCCGCAGATACCCCCAATTTGCCGACATGAGAGCCGCCCTCAGCGCCTGTCTTTGGGAAGCCGGAAATCGCGGCGAAGCTGAAAGCAATTGGGTAGCAGCCATCGGCCTCGACTCCCGCTACAAAGACCTCGATTGGGTTGCCAATAACCGCCGCTGGCCACCACTTGCAGTCAGTGCATTAGACAAATTCTTGCACTTGCAATAATCTCAAAAGGAAAGTTGACTGTTGACTGTTGACTGTTGACTGTTGACTCTTGACTGTTGACTGTTGACTGTTGACTGTTGACTGTTGACTGTTGACTGTTGACTGTTGACTGTTGACTGTTGACTGTTGACTCGATTTTATTATTCCGATACAACCGGAAAGGATATCATTGGTTATTTGTTATTTCGACAACTAACAACTGACAACTGACAACTAACAACTAACAACTAACAACTAATACCAATTTAATGTGAAGTTGCACATATCTCGATCCCCCTCGCATACCCCCTACTCCCCCTGGTTGTTGGGGAGTAGGGGTTGACTTTGAGAAGAATCTTGTCCCCCCCTCCCGCGGGGGGCGCCACGGTGATCGGATTCTATGCAACCTCATAAAAAATTGGTATAACAATTAACTAATTCCCAAATCCGCGCAGGCGTCAACTCCTCGACATTCCTGAAAACCGCTGCTGCACCAGCCGTTTTCAGGGCCGCAGCATAAGCCTCACAGCGCACAACATCATCCAAAACATGAGGTGGCAAAATTCCAGCCCCCAGCCAAACCCGATTTGGTTGCACTTCCCGCGCCTTCACAACCGTGTAAATATCCGCAACAGTATCTCCCGCATAAATCACCGGCAAATTTTTTTCTAAACCGTGCAGAGTTTCCAACTGTTCAATTGCCGCGAAAAGTCCAGCCGGATCGGGTTTTCCCGGTGCATCTTCCATCGCCACCAACACCGGGGAATTTAAACTCAATTTCCCTGACAAAACATAAGCAGCTTCATCCCGCATCGCCCCGCTAAAAAAGCCCCAAACAATGCCCCCAACAGTTAAATTTTCCAGGTAAGCCGGACTTAACAACAGCGGTTCGTCACAAATATAACCAGTCCAATTTTTCTCATCAGGCCCGCGATAGCGACTTTGGAAAAAAGCCACTAATTCGTCATAGTTGAGAGCGAGTTCGTTTCTCGATCGCCCAATCCCCTCAAAATAACGGCAAACTAACTCGAAAGACGCCTGCCAGTCATTATTCCACACACCCTCAGACTTCAGAGAGTCGATATCGAGAGAATTCGGACGAAAAGCACCCGCCGTGAAATGTTCCACCGCATCCGCGATCGCCCGCCGGTAAGAACCCGACACATCCCGCACCACACCATCAATGTCAAAGACTACAATAACTCTGTTCACAATTTAATTATCCTTGTACCTAGGGCGGGTGAGAACCCAAATTTTATCTGTTCCCAGCCCCTGAGTGGCGCTAAAACCAGCCGCGCCACAAAACTTTTCATGGCCGATGACCAATTATCGAACAGAGTGTGCTACGCTTAGCGATTGTAGAAATTTTTAACAAGTTCGATCGGAACCCTGGAGGTTTGCTTGTCCAAGTTCATCTTAAAAGTTCTCTGGCTAGAAGAGAATGTTGCCCTCGCCGTTGACCAAGTTGTCGGCAAAGGAACTAGCCCGCTGACATCCTACTTTTTCTGGCCCCGCAAAGATGCGTGGGAAGACCTCAAAAACGAACTCGAAGCCAAACACTGGATTGCTGATAACGATCGTGTCGAAATCCTCAACCAAGCCACAGAAGTCATCAACTACTGGCAAGAGGAAGGCAGACGGCGCCCGATGACTGAAGCTCAGTCAAGATTCCCCCAAGTGACTTTTACCGGCAGCAACTAAGCCCAGCTTTTAGTTGCTACCCATATACATTGCCTGTTATGGCTGACAAGGGGAAGGAGAGAGGGGAGAAGGCGAGAGGATTTGACGCTTTTTCCACCTCGCCGTGAAAAATACAATTTAAATCCGCTACAGCTTTTCTTGATACTAACTCCGATTTTGGAACCTACTGGGGTTTTGGGCTAGGTCGATTTGAGATTTATCCAAAATAAAGCTCTCAAATCGGCGTTTTTTTGATAATTAATACTTACACGAAAAGTGGTTTGACGCGCTGCTTATAGCTTGTTATGAACAGGCAAGATGCCAGTTCCACAAGAAGAAAATCTACTCTTTGTGGAACAGGCATCTTGCCTGTTACTGAAAAGGGTGCAAAATGTGAGTTATAACAAATAACAAATAACTAACAACTAACAGCTAACAACTAACAGCTAACAACTAATAACCTCTTCGCGGAATTTATGGGCGCCGAAAGTACAATCAACCAGACCGAACAGCTACCCCTGGTAGTAAATCCCGACATTCTCCAGCAAGCAATCCTCTACAAAATTAATACTCGCATCATAGCTCGTGGAGAATTAGTTTTCCCCTGCGTTCCGGGAATGGTAAGCCACTATCTCAAGTCCATAGAAAAGCTATTTAGCACTCTCGACAGACCACTGCCCGAAGACCGCAGAGACGAACTCAGCAAGCTGTTAGCCACCAAGTTAGAACAAGGCTACCGCACCTCCACAGCATCGATGCTGATCCTACAATACGAATCAGTGCAGCCACCACAAACCGGTTTAGCCTGCAAAGTCATTGTTACTACCTCAAGTGTTGGAGAACAGTATAAAAGCTGGGTAGACACCAGAGAACCTCCGCTTTTCGGTTCTCATCCCGATGCAAAATTGATGACAACGGCTGCTAAATTGGGCACGCCCGATCAAGTGCGGATTTTGGACGTGGGGGCTGGTACAGGCCGCAATACCTTGCCCCTGGCGAGATTGGGCTATTCTGTAGATGCGATCGAACTAGCTCCAGCTTTTGCCGAACAATTGAAAGCAGCAGTAACAGCCGAAAACCTTCCCGTGACAGTGACTGAAGGCGACGTGCTCGACCCCTTAATGCGGATGAAACCTGCCCGGTACCAGTTGGCAGTTGCCGCTGAAGTCATCTCACATTTTCGAGACAGCGATCAAGTACGGCTTTTCCTCGCTAAAATGTGCGATTCCCTGTCTCCCGGAGGCCTGTTGCTGTTCAGCACGTTTTTAACCGTCGGTGACTATCAGCCAGATGCCCTCGTGCGACAAGTTGCCCAACTCTCTTGGTCTACTTTATTTACGCCCCAAGAACTCGCTACCGCAATGGAAGGGTTGCCCTTAGTCCAAATATCCGACGAATTGGTGTTTGAGTACGAACGCCACCACCTGCCGGAAGGAGCCTGGCCACCGACGCCCTGGTTTCCCAGTTGGGCCACCGGTCGAGATGTCTTCCCGATGGCAAACGCCCGCCCGCCAATGGAATTGCGCTGGATTTTGTGCCGCCGAAGTTAAAAAAAATCGGTCATTTTTAGACGGACGCAGCAATCAAAACCTTTTATCGGCCGTAAAATTTTCCTCCTATATTTTTCTTTTAACAGCTTAAAGCCGACTCGCTGTTAATATTGTGCTGCCGGCATAGAAAAATTCACAAAAATATATATTAAAATGTAAACAGAGCGAAGTTCGATCGCCCCTGGGTGACAAACCCAGTTTCTGATTAGATCCTACGCTTGCCAACCTTTTATTTCTTGCGAAAAATTGGGTTGCTAATGGCAATCGGGGTTGCATAAAACTCGATCGCCATCTCGATGGGTGCAACTAGAGTTAAGATGAATTCAACGAACCTATTCCTCCCGATAGATGACTTTTTAGGGAATAGGATTAGCCAATAGATTAGCTCGCTAGTCAGCGATGCTGCTGAGAAACAAATATGCTTTTAACACGTCCACTACAAGCGTTTGGAGCAATCTTCGGCCACAAACCTTCCACAAATAGATCATCGATCGACCAAAAAACCAGTAAAAATTATTGGGAGGGGAATATTGAGTCCGCTGTAAACGAACAAATTGACTGGTACATCCAAGTGGAAATGCTAATGAGTAACGCTAAATCTTCCTGCACCAATGAAGAGATTACTGCTTGGCTGCGGGGATTGCTGACAATTGCTTGGGCAGACGGCAACTTTGACGAAGACGAGCAAAAAATGATTGCAAATCTAACTCAGGATGAACTACACCCGGTATCTTTTGAGGAGGGCTTTGAACCTATTGCCCCAGAGGAATTAGCCGCTGTGTTAGGGAAAGACACCGCCAAAGGCGAGGATTTTTTAAGGACAGCAGTCATGGTAGCTTTGGCAGACGGTACCTACTCGCTCAGCGAAGACGAGGTAATCTCTAAATTTTGCACAGCTTTGGGGCACAATGTAGAGGCGATCGAAGCTCTGCGACACACCATCGAAGACAGCAAGTGCGATGATCCGCAGGGGCCCAGCAGCCAAATAGTATTTGATGCGAATGTCGCCCCCGCCGCCGGGACACCCCTTTCATCTCGGCTACCTAAACCTCACCACAAAAATGTCCTGCAACCCGTCAAAGACTGGCTTGACGGCTGGGAAATTCACGACCCAAAATTGGCACACTTTGTCTGTAAAATTATTCCGCCCCAGTGTCCGTTTGAGCGAGATGTCGTGTTATTTGGTCACAAAATCGTCCATATTCCGGCGATGTGCCAGATTAACCCGCTTTACGAACAGTTAGTCGGGATGCGCTTTCGAGCTCTCTGCTATTTGGCAGATGAATGTAAGGAAGATGTATCGTCCTATTGTTAGTAGTCATTAGTCAGTTGTCAGTTGTCAGTTGTCAGTTGTCAGTTGTCAGTTGTCAGTAGGCAGTTGTCATTCTTGTGACATCTTGGATTAATGAGTGTAATTATTAACCAATGACTACTAATTAGTCCTGAACGCAAAAACCAGGTTTTTCTACGAAACAACATCATTATACCAATCCGCCCCAGTAGAAAAACCCGGTTTATGCAGTTTTTGTGCGTGAGTCCTGCTAATATCAAATCTGCTTTGATAATACTAATTCAACAAAAGTTTTGGTACTAAGCTGTTCTGCATTTAAATGGTATGTCAAAAAATGGTATGTCAAAAAATTTTAAAGTCTTGTGGGGTGTAGGGGTTGGGCGTCCCGCCCGCCCTCAATCTACAATTTAAATGCGCGACAGCTTATTCTCAATCTTATACAAATTATTAAAACTCGCCCATTTAGGAGCCGGACACGGCATTGCCGTTTCCCTACAAATGCTCACGTACAATCTCTCACTCTGCACTATTTTTCAGAATTGGTAAAATTATAATTTTCCGGCAACTGTAAATCGCGACGAAACTTGGCTGTCGTCCGCCGACGCGGACTAAAGGAAAAGGGGAATATGGTACTTGCATCTGGTATAATAATAACTAATGACTATTGACTACTGACTATTGACTATTGACTACTGACTAAATTATGCAATTTATCGATCGAGCAGATATTCAAGTCGCAGCCGGCAAAGGCGGCGACGGTATGGTAGCTTTTCGCAGAGAAAAGTATGTACCGGCCGGCGGCCCCTCTGGCGGGACAGGCGGCAAAGGCGGTTCCGTGTATATGGTGGCGGTGGAAAGCCTGCAAACGCTGCTAGATTTTCAGTACAACCGGATTTTTAAAGCCGATGACGGGAAACGAGGCGCGCCGAAAAATATGACCGGTGCCGGTGGGGATGATCGCACGATCGAAGTTCCCTGCGGTACAGTTGTTTACGACGCGGAAACTCAGGCAATCTTAGCAGATTTAGTAACGCCCGGACAGACTTTTTGCGTAGCTAAAGGCGGCAAAGGCGGTTTGGGGAATAAGTGTTTTCTGACCAATTCCAACCGCGCTCCCGATTATGCGATGCCGGGAAAAGAAGGAGAACACAAATTTTTGCGTTTGGAATTGAAGCTATTAGCGGAAGTGGGAATTCTGGGGATGCCAAATGCTGGCAAATCCACCTTAATTTCTGCTTTGTCTGCGGCCCGCCCCAAGATAGCAGATTATCCGTTTACAACTTTAGTCCCGAATTTGGGCGTAGTCCGAAAACCCAGCGGCGACGGTACCGTGTTTGCAGACATTCCGGGATTGATTGAGGGGGCGCACGAAGGTGCTGGTTTGGGTTACGAGTTTTTGCGGCACATTGAGCGGACTCGGTTGCTGCTGCATTTGATCGATATTACCGATGAAGATCCGATCGCCAATTATGTCACAATTCAGGAAGAATTGAAGGCTTACAGGCGTGGTTTAGCCGATCGACCGCAGATTTTGGCTTTTAATAAAGTAGATGCGATCGACCTCGAAAGCGAAGAAATCGGTAATTTAACCAGCCGACTTCAAGAAATTAGCGACGCTCCTGTTTTGTTGATTTCCGCCGTTAGTAGACTTGGATTGGATGAATTGATGCAGCAAGTTTGGCAAAAACTCGACGAGATGAACGAGAAAGAGGCGGCAGAACAGTTAGCAGTGGCGAGTGTTTAATCCCTTTCTGGTTCCTGGAATTTCCGTGAATCGGTAGGTGTTTGTTTGAGGGGTCAATCGATTTTAGATTTTAGATTTTAGATTTTAGATTGAAGCATTGACCCCACGGATAAATTCGGGGGCTGGTTTATCGGATACAGGTTTTTTATTTCTGGACAGATGAATCCGGGGGCTTGTATCGTGGATGCTTGATTGTCAAATCTTTCGGCTGTATGGCTGGTGCGGCAAGGGTTTGATCCTCAATGGTATCATAAAATATCTTGGACATCTATCTACGAAGTCAGTGTTTACTAAGTAAATCTTTGATTTCTTCAATAGTAAATGGAGGATATTTCCTATGAATCATTGCATGACAGTTAGGACATAGTGGAAGTAAATCTTGAATAGGATTAACTTCATATTCTTGATTAATTTCAGCTAAAGGTATTATATGGTGAACATGAATAAAACCTTTACCTATTTCTCCAAAAACTTTTTCAAAGTTAAACTTGCAAATATAACAATTTAGCCCATAATATTCAATACATTTTTTGCGAGCTTGATTATTTCGTTCATAAGCATTAACTTGTATTTGACGGATAGAACCTTCTTTAAAAGTTTTAGTTTCCTCTACTTCTCCGACTTCATCAGGAAATATTAGCGTATCATCTGAGACACTAACAGAATCGAAAAGCTGTTCAAAATCAAGCTTGGGTGTGGTTAAAATTTTGCAAACTAAAACATAGAGTTCTTCTTCAAAATATTCTTTAAATCCTTTATAAATTTCTTTCTCACAACGCCATAACTCTCTCTGCCACCAGCCTCTACGCCTATTTTCATGATAAGGATCAAAGGCATCTCTCAAATTTTTGATTGTATTAGCGGAAATTCCAAGTAGAGAGCCTATTTTTTCATGGGTATCAGTCATATTACCAAATCCCAATTTCTGATAAGCCTCTCTATCAAATCTTGAAAGATAATAAGCTACTATATAAGCATAGGGGGAATTACAATCACCCAAGGAGTCTCTAAGCCTATTCCAGTTATAAGGTTTTTTCACAATTAAAATTATTCATTTGTTTTGTAATACCACTTCTCTAAATTATTGCTACAATCTGCATCGTTAAGTTGATTTTATACAATCACCTACTGTTTATGTGGTTTGTGGGCGGGGTGCTGGATATTCCCCAATACTGATAAGTTTCTCGCGTTCGAGGATGCGTTCTAGGAGGTTAAATTGCAGAATTTTAGCGGTTACGCGCCCTTCTGGTGTCCGTGGGACGATTGCTCCTCCTTCTAGCCGAAAATGGTCTGACCATTCCTGGACACGGGGATTAAAAAAGGGAGTTAGCTGTCCTGTCTCAGGGTCGATAGAACCTAGGTCAGTTCCTTTGAAACGGTTGCAGGAAGGACAGGATAACGCTAGGTTTTCCACGACGGTGGCCCCATCATGTTTTTCAGCAATGATGTGTTCCATTTCAAAGGCAAAGAGTGAAGCCGTTTGGGGAAATCGACAATACTCGCATTGCTCTGCGGCGCGTTGGGTGACGACGCGACGCACAGTGGCTGGTACATAACTCATGCTTCTGTCTGTAAGCGTTTGTAGGCGTGAGCTTTGGCTAAACGCACCCAATGTTCTAACAGCAAATAGCGATCGAGTTCGACTTCCTCTCTGGCCGAAAGAGTGCCGGATTTATTGCGATCGAGCAGTTGGCTCATGCGGGCTTGCAACGCAGGTGTGGGGCGGATTGCGAGGATTTCTTCTGGGCTGGGTTGACTCGCTAGCAGTTCGACGATTTGGCGATCGTCTTGGTAGGGAATGGTTTCTGCGGGGGCGAGTTCCCGAAGTGCCCGATCCAGGGCTTCCGGGAGACGATCGCCCAATTGTTGCAGTTTTTCGCCGAGGATATCGGGAACTTCTAGGATAATTTGCATTAGTGCTGATGTGAGGAGGGGAATTCCCTTGATTGTAACAAGGGGAAAAAATGCCGTTAACTTAAATCCCGATCGGGGTATTGAAGCTGCATAGCCCGGTATTTGCACAGTTGTTCACAATGGAGATAACTGGCGAATTGGCCCATTGTAATCAACTCTGATTCTGCCATCTTGAGAAACCGTAACAACCGTTTCTACAGTATAGACAGACGAACCAGGCTTGTAACCCTTAAAAGTAAAAGTCCAAGTTCCATCGCCATTGTCAACAAACGGCGATTCCTTAGAAGTACCGTGCATAGAAGCTTCAGCTCGATAGTTGCCTAAACCCCCATTAGCAATTTCTGCTGCTTGACGGGCTAAGTTTTTTGCCCGATTGAGTTCGATATTATTGTTAATCACTCTCACGCCATCGGTCTCATATTCAGGAGCAGGATTAGCATTACTCAAGGCGGGGGAGACTCCAACAGCTAAAGTTGAAAGCGCTACCAGACAAGCAAGTCGAATGTTTAGTTTCATAATACAAACTGATTTATAGTTTGATAAAGTCTACAACACTTGCCCGAAAAAACCCGGTTAAATTTTCAATTTTTAATTTTCACTTGTGAATCTGCTGGCGTTTCCCCACCGTACAAATAGCGGTAACTCATCCGAGAAATCTCCCGAATCAATGTTTGAGCTGGCTTCTCCGTTTCCGGCGGATGCTTCACCATCACCGCCACCAAATAACGCTTACCGTTCGGCAAATCCACCATCCCCGCATCCGCAAGCATTGTATCAATATTGCCTGTTTTGTGAGCAATAACTGAACCTTCGCCTAAACCTTTCGGCAGCAAAGAATCATTTCTAGTTTGGCGCATAATTTGCAAAATGCGATCGCGCGATTTCACCGATACCAAATTACCCCGATCGATCTGGGCTATGATATTAATCAAATCCTTCGGACTGGTAGTATTAGTTCCCTCCAAATCTGGCAAATTATTACGCAGAACCGTGGTACTCAAGCCCCAATTTGCAAACTGCTGATTCAAAAACTCAGCACCTCCCAACAACTCAATCATCATATTTGTCGCCGTATTGTCGCTGACAACAATCATCTTTTGGGCAACTTCCAAAGCCGAATACTTCTTGCCAGGAGCCTGGTCTTGCATATCCCCAGAACCGCCGACAATGTGTTCGGACTTCAGCGTCAGCATCTGATCTAACTGCACTTTGCCCTCATCTACTGCTTGGAAAAAAGCTACTAAAATTGGTACTTTAATTGTGCTAGCTGAAGCAAAAGCAGTATCGCCATTAAAATTTAAGTAGCTTCCAGTATCTAAATCGACTAGAAATATTCCGGCTGTCAAACTAGGATTTTCTGTTGCTAAAACCTGAACTTGGGTTTTTAAAGCTCCTAATTCTTGATTCAGTTGCAGCACTTCTGGGGTTGCGGATGCTGCAGATGCGCTATCGGCTAGGTTTTTCTGCCCTGCGGTAGTTTGTTCTTCTGTCGCTACAGTTGATGCTCGACTAACGGCATTTACCACCGACAGCAGCGTACCGCAAATCACCGCTATCCCAACTCCCAAAATCAGCAAGCGAGTAGCGTACACCAATGGGGGCACGCTCCGAGGTGCAGAGCGTTTACCCGGTCTCTGACTCGCTTTTGGGCGCGGTTTAGGCACGGGGGGTTTTTTGGCATCTGGGGGGATTACCGTGTCTGGAATGCGAACTGGGGGCGAACTGGGAAGACTTCCACGGGTTGCAGGGGGAGTGGCAGTTTGGCTCTGGCTGTTGGGATTGCTGGCGATCGAACTCACATTTTCCCGATCCAGATTCGGATCGGGAAACTCGAACATATCGACAGCAGCGAGGCCTTTTTTGCCTGGTTGGCGAGTCTTCGACTGCGGAGTTTTGCTGGTTCTGGGTTTTCTGGGGTTAATTGCCGATCGAGGATCGGATAAAAAGTCTTGTGTGGTAAATTCTTCTGAAGATGTGGGAGAATTAGCTCCAATTCTGCTGCCGCGGCGTTGTTGCGGTGGCAAAGTCGCTGGTTCGGGCGATCGAATTTCTGAATTGCCGTTTTGCGGTTGCGAAGGGCGGCGACGGCCCGAGTTGCCAGACTGACTTGCTTTGCCTGACTTAGGCTGCTTTGAGCCGGAGTTGGGAGAGGATATCGAGGATATCACCGATAATATCGATCCTTTGGGAAACCGCTCTGCCACGTCTTACTCCTTCATCACTAATGTAAAGTTCAAGTTTAAGATTTTTCAGCTTGCCAGCCAATCAATTTTAGATTTTAGATTTTAGATTTTAGATTTATCCCAGACGCTGCATGGTATCAGCAACCGGGTTTATTGCCCGCAAATTATCGCAAAGCTTGGGTTTTTAGTCAAGGAACCCTGTTATGAAGGTGACAACTGGGTGCAGGAAAGTTCTCCTAGCTGTCCGTTGGATTTTCCGGTAACGCCCTATCCAGAGTATCAGAATTTGCCTCTCGTGGGTAAGTTTTGATTGCCCATTCTGTTTGGCGGAGGACGCCCCGCAGCATGGCGACTTCATCCACTGTCGGATAGGCTCTGTTATACAAACGGCGAAATTTTTCCATCCGGCTTGCTGCTGTGTGCTGCTGCAAATATCCTATTTTGAGTAACAGCGTTTCTAGTTGCTGGTAATATCCCTCTAAATTTTCCAAGGGTGCCGATTCCTTTTGGCCACTGACAACCGACAACTGACAACTGACAACTGACTTGTATAGTTCGTAACAGCAGATAGCGACGGCTTGGGCGAGATTTAGGGAAGTGTAGGCATCGCTGCTGGGAATGCGGATCAGGCGTTGAGCGCGGTTTAATTCGGCATTGGTCAAGCCGCAGTCTTCTCGGCCGAAAATGAGGGCGCTGGGGGCTTCTAGGAGCCAAGGCAAGGCATCTGCGGGTTCTTCTAGTTGTGTTGGCAACGATCGACTATCATCTCCTGTAGTTGCGATCGCTCTGACACACCCAACCAAAGCAGCGGGCAAACTCTCGACTACTTTGGTAGTTTCCAATATGTCGGCGGCGCGAACTGCCATCAGTCGGGCTTCTTCCCCTAAATGCTCGCATTGGGGATTTACCAAAACTAATTGGTGCAAACCCATATTTTTCATGACGCGGGCAACAGAACCCACATTCAATGGGCCAGCAGGTTCGACTAAGATTATTCGGATGTTGGCGTCGGCCGTTTCGAGCATTTTTATTTGGGGAGGTGTTTGGCAGAAATTAGGTTTTTCCTTAGCAACAGGCAAGATGCCTGTTCCACAATCAAAT
The DNA here is from genome assembly GCF_036705105.1 of Microcoleus sp. B9-D4. Taxonomy (NCBI): domain Bacteria; kingdom Bacillati; phylum Cyanobacteriota; class Cyanophyceae; order Oscillatoriales; family Microcoleaceae; genus Microcoleus; species Microcoleus sp. B9-D4. The sequence goes on along the minus strand of NZ_JAUBTS010000101.1, from coordinate 2,485 downwards.
TTAACTCTTGTGGAACAGGCATCTTGCCTGTTCATAAAAATGGTACAAGATGTGAATTAGTTAATCTATTTTGACACTCCCCACGGCTGAAGCCTGGGGATTCTCCAAGCTAAACTTGGAAGGGACAGGCAAAAGTCCCCCTAGACGCTCAAAACAATACCCGTATCAAAGATATTGCAATTGCGCTTACTTTTAGAGTTTTTCTTACTTTCAGAGTCCATCGCTATGCCAGATAGGTACGCTCCTCACCCTGCCATTATTCGCCCTTTAAGTATTCCGCATCAAAGGCGGATGTCTCCGTTGCCGGGATTTCTCCGCACTAGGATGATTCTTCGCGTAGATGGTTATTCTTACTTGCTGTTTGAATTATATCAAAAACTGAAGGCGGTTGAAACCGCTACCGACTTATCCCCGTGTCTAAAGCCAGGGGCTTGCGTCTCGTTCTTCGGTCAAAATTAGCATGGCCAAGCAACGATCGAAATCTGATTTACCGACAAAAATGTGCCCGGTGTGCGATCGACCTTTTACTTGGCGCAAAAAATGGGCCGACTGCTGGGATGAGGTCAAATACTGCTCCGAACGATGTCGTCGCCGCCGTTTGGCGGCTCAAGATTAAGAATTTAGAGCAAGTTGCTCGAACAAAGCTAAGATTGCAAAGGAAAAATTTTAGGTTATTAGGTTATAAATTATGGCATCGCAACAAGTGCAACCAAAGCTAGTTATTCACGGCGGTGCCGGCAGTTCTCTACACAGTAAAGGCGGAATTGAGGCGGTGCGGAAATCGCTTTACGATGTTTTGGAGGAAGTTTATCCGCTGCTGAAAGACGGTGCAAGTGCCGTAGATGCAGTGGTGCGGGGCTGCCAATTGTTGGAAGATGACCCGCGATTCAATGCCGGTACTGGTTCTGTGGTGCAGTCGGACGGTCAAATTCGGATGAGTGCTTCGCTGATGGATGGTTTGATGCAGCGTTTCAGCGGGGCGATTAATGTTTCTCGCGTTCAAAATCCGATCGAACTTGCTAAATTTTTGCAGACTTCGGACGATCGGGTTCTCTCTGATTTTGGTTCGGCAGAATTGCTGCGAGAACTTCACTTGCCGATTTACGATCCGATGACGGATTTGCGTTTGCACGAGTGGATGCAGGAACGCCAAGGCAATTTTAGCAAAGCAATGGCTGACGTGGTTGCCGAACCTGCCGGTGTGGGTACGATCGGAGTCGTAGCTTTGGATGTGCATGGACGCTTGGCTGCTGGGACTTCGACTGGTGGCAAGGGTTTTGAGCGGATTGGGCGGGTTAGTGACTCGGCGATGCCGGCGGGAAATTACGCGGCAGGGAGTGCGGCGGTAAGCTGTACGGGGATTGGCGAGCACATTATGGACGAGTGTTTGGCCGCGCGAATTGTGATTCGGGTAACGGATGGTTTGAGTTTGAAAGCTGCTTTTGAGCGTTCTTTTGCTGAAGCTGACGAACGTCAACGGGATTTTGGCGCAATTGGAATTGATGCTACCGGGGCGATCGCTTTCGGCAAAACTAGCGAGGTGATTTTAGGTGCTTTTCACAATGGTATGCAAATGGGCGATACTTTGGAAATGAGCAAGGGAACGTTGATTTTCATTGCTTAAAAGGCCGATATAAATTGTCAGTCTGCGGTTCAGATACCCGACTTTTTGAATAATTCGGGTATCTCGATCGGCGTTAGTTTGATATCAAATCCGACAGTCATCAGTCATTAGTCATCAGTCAACAGTCAACAGTCATCAGTCATCAGTCAACAGTCAACAGTCAACAAGCACGGACGGTGCAACCGGAATCGATATTCTTAAATCCGCAGTTGCCAAAGTTTAACAGTACCATTCTCCCCACCGCTGACGAGAGTTTCGCCCAAAAGCCCGATCGCCACCGCAGACACAGGACTAGAATGTCCATCTAAAGTGTGCAGCAATTCGCCGCGAAGATTCCAAAGTCTAACAGTACCATCAAAACACCCCACTGCAAAGTATTTCCCATCCGGGCTAATTGCGGCGGCGGAAGTGATGCGAATTCCTGTTTGCAACGAATGCAATAATTCGCCTGTTTGCAAATTCCACAGTTTGATAGTTTGGCCGCCATGACTGACAAGAATTTGGCTATCGGAAGAAATCGCTACATAATTTTCGCTGCCAAATGTTCGCCTCACTTCGCCTCCCGGTAATTCCCACAAAGTGACTGTGGCCCGACAGAAACCGCTGGCTGCATTGAGTCCGCTGGCTACTAGCATTTTCCCGTTGGGACTCAGGGCGATCGCACTTATGTCATCTCCTTGATAGCCTTCCAAAACTTGCAGCAGTTGGCCGCTGTTGAGGTGCTGAAGCTTGATTGTGCCGCGGGTGGTGCCGATGCCAAAATTTGCCAGTCGGGGCTGACAAGCGAATTTCAAAGGTGGTACCCGCCACGTGATTTATCCGTGGAATCAATCCCAAATCTAAAATCTAAAATCCTCAAGA
>NZ_JAUBTS010000100.1:0-15207 GCF_036705105.1 Microcoleus sp. B9-D4 | reverse complement strand
CTTCTGATCTTGATGGGCTGCTACTATTTTTTTCCGCAAATCTACTGAATATGCTTTCATTGGTGTATTTTTTTAATCTATTCTTATTGTACCTCATAACACCCGGAAGTGCTGTAGATTTCTGGAACCTGTAAATCGCGCCTGTTACCCGCATAGTGTCTGTAAATAATCTCTGGGCTATTACCCACCCACCGCGCTACATCTTTGGCGTCAATACCTTTGTCAAGACAAAGAGTAATAAATGTATGACGAGTCTGGTAAGGGACGCGATACTCAAGTCCCAAACCTTGCAAAACCTTCTTCCAAACGCGACTCCCAAAATTACCTTGGATAATAAAACCACCTTCGGGAGCCGGAAAAACCAAACTGTCAGGAGTAAAGTTTTTCGGTCTACTGTTTTCAAGTATTTCGCGTAGTTGACCGTTGATTTTGAGCTTGCGGAATGCTTGAGTCTTCAGTCCTTTTTTACGAACCAGCCCTTTAAGTGACTGAACCACGGCCCCGTCAAAGAGGACGATGCACTTCTCAAGGTCAATATTTTTCCACTGCAAACCTATTGCTTCACTGGGACGGCATCCTGTGTAAAAAAGGAATTGAACATAAGCAGCGTAGTTACTGTGCTGATTATTTTTTGACGTGCAAGCATGACAAAATTGATTCGTTTTAAATGCTTGAACAATTAAATCGCGTTCTGCTGCTGTAAAAGGGTTTATACCCACATCTTCGGCGTCAACTTTCTCAGAGCGAGGCAGTTTTATCTCTGACGCCATAAGAGCAAAAGGATTAACGTCAATCAGCTTGCTTTTTTTGGCCCACCCATAACAAGCAGAGAGTTGAGTGATGAATCGTTTCGCCGAATCAACAGTCAAATTTGCCATCGCCCAGTCCCGGACTGCGACAGCATCCATTTCTGACAAATCGGAAAGTTTTTTTAGATGATTTCTGGTTGCTTGTAATTGGTGGGCTATATAGGATGGACTGATTGATGGTCTCTTGAAATCAACATACTTATCCCAAGTCTCCAACAAGCTCAATGATTTACGGCTTACTGGTTCTACAATTTTCAGGCATCTTTCTGGCTTGTGCCTTTCCAAGTTGTTCGGGTCGAAAATGCCATTGGCAATCTCAAAGTTAATTTGCTTGACCTTAAATTCTGCGATTGTCAGGTTGTTGGGAGTGTCGGCTAGCCCCAGCGTCAAATACTTGTTTTTGCCTCCGTAAAATTCGCGGGGGAGGTGAAGGCGCAGCCGTCCCTGAAAATTCTCAATACTGACGGAACCCTTAGAGGCTCTGCCCGTGAAAGCGTTTGAGTCCATAGCCGTCTTGGGTAAAAAGACACTTTTATCCTACCCATTTGTCTATGAATTGTCTATGATTTCACAAGTTTGCAGTCCACTAACAGCCTAAGACCCTTGTACAGCCTTAGATATAGCTATTAGCTCAGTTCGATTACCAATCGAACGGTCGTGGGTTCAAATCCCACCATCGGCTTAGGGTTTCAGCGATTTTTGATACTACACATTGATGGGGTTGCTATCAAACTGTGATCAAAACGCAGTTTAACTGCTCAAAAATGCTCTCGGCAAAGTAGCCGAGAGCATTTTTATTGGCCCTAAATCCTTGTGTGGTGGAGATTATGAATTTTTTAAATCATATCGTTTCCGGTTGCATCGGTATTGTTCAAATGTCCAAACAGTCAGTTGTCATATCAATTCCGGTTGTATCGGAATGATGAAACCGCTCTTGACACAGAGGATACAGAGAGAGGGAAGAGAGAGATGAATACAGGACGATGCCAAGGGATTTGATCTCATATCGTTTCCGGTTGCATTGGAATAATAAAATCGAGTCAACATTTAACACTCAACAATTCAGTTTTTCGACCCAGAGTCAACAGTCAACAGTCAACAGTCAACAGTCAACAGGAGTGCAACCGGAATTGATATGACATCGTATTAGTTCGGGGGCCGGGGGAGGCGAAAACTCAGGGGACTGAGGATTTGATTGAGGGTACGCAGTTGTTCAGCGGTACCCAAACAAATCAGCGTATCTCCTCCTTCGATCGCAGTTTCTCCGGTAGGCCCCACAATCAAAGTCCCGCCAGCGCGCCGCACTGCTAAAACCAAGGCCCCCGATTGCGATCGCAACTTGGCATTTCTCAAAGTTTCCCCAACGTAGACACAACTATTGGGATCGACCAAAAATTCTTCCATGTAAAAAGAACTCTCGGTGCCCGTCAAAACACCATCTAAAAAATCCATAACTTGAGGCCGCAAAGCCGCCGCAGCCATGCGTTTTCCCCCGGTAATGTAGGGGGATACAACGGCATCGGCGCCGCCCCGCTGCAACTTCTTTACCGCCTCTTCTGTGGTGGCGCGGGCGATCGCCCGTACCTTCGGATTCAGAGTTTTCGCTGACATGACAGTGTATAAATTCTCGGCATCCGAAGGCAAAGCTGCTACTATGCAAATTGCGCGATCGATTCCCACACTCACCAAAATTTCGTCCAGAGTCGCGTCTCCTTGCACAGCCGTGTACCCCAGCGCCAAAGCTGCCTCAACCGACGGCACCGCCGAATCTATCACCACAAAAGAGATGTTTTCGGCCTGAAATTCCAAGGCAATTTGGCGGCCAGTACGCCCAAAACCGCAGAGAATATAATGCCCGATCAAAGAATCTACCAATCGTCGCTGCTGCCTAATTCTTGCTCCTTCTTGAAAATATCCTTCAATCAGCGCTTCTGTAAAGCGGTTGACGATGAAACCAATCACAATCACGCCCATCAAAATCAGGCATATGGTAAATATTCGCCCGCGTTGACCGAGGGGCTGAAGTTCACCGTAGCCCACAGTTGCTAGGGTAAAGACTGTCATGTAAGCGGCATCGAGCAAAGACCATTTTTCCACCTGCCAATACCAGAGAGTACCTGTGCATAAAATGCCACCAAGGGCGATGACTCCGTTTCTTAAGTCTTTTTGCAGGCGCTGGTACTTTTGTTCTAGAGTTGAATACACCGATCGGCCTGACCTATTACCTATTACCTGCTACCAATTTTAACGATATCAGCCCTAGACGCAGGGGCGGTCAATCGATTTTAGATTTTATATTTTAGATTTTAGAGGCGACCCCACGGATAAATGCGGGGGCTTGAGGATTTTCGTTTTTAGATTTTGGATTGATTCCACGGATAAATCACGTGGCGAGTACCATCAAGACATTCGTGGTCAAAAAGCCAGTTTCTGCCTAGATACTTTGCTGCCAAACTCAAGATTTTGAATCTTAACCCGGTTTTTTTTGCGTGAGTTCCGACTGAGTTCCAATCCCGTCGCAGAGGTGGCGATTGTTTGGATTGGCGATCGGATTTGTCTGAAAATAATTGCGGGCTCCATCGCAACCATGCAGCAACAAATCGTCCAGATTAAAATTCCACAGTATCACCGTACCGTCAGCGCTAGCAGTAGCGATCGCCTTGCCGTCTGGACTAAAACTCGCACTCCAAACAGCATCCTTGTTACCTTTTAAAGTTTGGAGCAATGTACCGTCAATGTTCCACAGCCTCACCATTTTGTCTGTGCTTGCAGATAGCAACATTTGACTGTCGGGACTAAAGCTGATATTTGTCAGTCCACTTGTATGCTTTAAAATACTTAGCGGTGTGCCATCTTTGCTCCATATTCTCGCAGTTCCCCCAGCACTCGCAGCCGCCAGCATTGCTCCGTCGGGACTGAAAGTTACACTCATAATTTTATCACTTTCCATCTGTAAAGTTCGGAGTAATTGGATATCGGTTCTTACTTCGATGGACTCCTGTTTTTGCATTTTTTCCGCAACTTTTCTCAAATTCCAAAGTTTAACAGTGCCATCAGTACCAGCCGCAGCAATTATCTGACCGTCTGGGCTAAAACTCGCGCTGGTTATCCAACCTCGCTCCACTTTTAAACTTGACAATTCTTCACCGTTTATTTTCCATATTTTAACTGTTCCATCGGTACTTGCTGAAGCAAGTATTTTACCATCGGGACTAAAAGCAACGCTGGTTATTTGACCGCTGTGTCCTTTTAAATCATGAATCAATTGGCCATCTTTTTGCCAAAATTTGAGAGTTTTGTCGTCGCTTGCAGAGACAATTATTTGACCGCTAGGACTAAAAATTGCCCTTCTAATTTTATCAGTATGCCCTGTCAATGTTGCTTGCAAAGTTCCATTAGTTTGCCAAAGTTTGATATAATTATCATCCGTAGCAGTCACAATCGTTTGACTGTCGGGACTGAAACTCGCGAAAGCAAGGGTACTGGCTTGACTCTGCAAGCGGCGGCGTTCCCGGAAGCTGTAAACTGCCTGTTCGAGGGCGATCGCCACTCGCATCTGAATATCTGAACTCACTCCGAGCGATCGTTTCATTTCTGTAACAGCTCTGATGCTTTCTAGCAAAGCTTCTTCTTTTTTATCTGCCGCAAATAGCGTTTCTGATAGCAAACTGAGAGTGAGAATTTTGTTGTTTCTTTCTTCGATTGACGGTTTTACCCAAAAACCTACTATCAGGATTGATATTAATATGACTGCGGCTCCTGTAACTGTTTGCACTCTCAGTTGTTGCTCGCGCCAAAGTTTAGCTGCTATCACTTTTTTCTGCTTTTGTGCTTCGCTTAGTTCCTCTAGTAACTTTTTTTCGCGGCGCAGTTGTTCAATTTCAGCTTGAGTTTGTTTTTCGCGATCGCGCAATTTGGCAAATTCCGCTTCTTGACTTGCACCTAAAAATTGATAATCTTGAGTGCTCAAGCTTTTATTTGCCGCCCACTGTTGGGCATCTTCCAGTGCTTGACCGCGCAACAAGCGAGATTCGTCTTGACAATTTGTAGCTATCCATGCTGTTAGCGATTCAGCATAGGGGCGCAAGTCGCAGAGCGCTTTTTCTACCCAGTCATGGCTGAATATAGCTGCGTAAATGCGGTTGGATACGGTTAATTTTCCGGCTCGTTTTACTACTAATCCGCTCAGCCGCAATTCTGTTTGTTCGGGAGTATCATCCGCCCAGATTCCCCCTACCAGGGCGGGCACGGGGGCATCACCCCTACAATCGGGGGGTTCTGAAAGTGGCAATATTTTTTGGTATAGTCCTAATAACCTACTGGCGCGGTGCGGACTTCTGAGAAGGCGATCGCGAATTGTTTTGAGGTGTACCGGTTCATCGGATGACTCCCAATTATCAATAATATTAGATTGCACTATCTGGCTAATTAATAATTGATTTATAGTAATAATTTTTGTCGTATTTTCATCCGTTGAATCTGATAGAATAGAAGCCGAAGCTAAGCTTTTTACATGGTGCAAAATCAGCTTGCAAAGCTTTTGAGTCAGAAATGGCTGTCCTCCAGTCCAGTCCAAAATATCTTTTAAAACCTCTTGAGGATTGTTTACTTTTCCCTCAAAGCCCTTTGCTAAAGGCAGAGCTTCTTGTAAGTTAAAACCGTGCAATTCAATAGGTAAGCCGATATTAAATGGCGTGCGAGTTGCATCGCTAATTAAATCCGATGGCGTAGCTACTCCGAGCAAAGCAAATGTAATGCGCTGGTATTCTGAATTGTGAGCGCGTTTATTGTAGCAACATCTAATTAATGCAAAAAAATCGTCTAGCGGTTCTTGGAAACTCAGAACGCTATCAATTTCATCAATAAAAATGACCAGGTTTTGAGAAATTTTGACCAGCAGCAATTCTTCAATTAACTCTCCTAAGCGCTGCACCGGCGACATCAACTCTCTCTCCCGCCACCAAGCCATAAACTCGACTGGGTTAAACAGGTTGAAGCTGCACAAGAGTTTGTAAGCGACGCCGCCGTACCACTTATCTAGAGAGACTTGCTGGTTGCCAATGTCCGAAAGGTCGATCGTAGCACAGGCAATGCCATCAGCGGAGAGCTTTTGTACAGTTCGCACCAGCAAACTGGATTTGCCCATTTGTCGGGAATTGAGCACGTAACAAAACTCTCCAGCTTTCAGGGCTTGATAAAGTTCTGAGTCAGCTTGTCGCACTACATAAGTAGGTGCATTTTGCGGGAGACTGCCGCCGATTTGATATTGGTAATCGACTGTCATTATCTAGCCTCTAGTCCTAAGTTTGTGGCATTTCCCTGGTGCTTGTAGCACAAGCAATTTTACCATTTTGATAAGTTGGTTCTGGTGGTTTAATTGTACCAGCAGAATCAGCTCCGCACAATATAGATGTGGTCGTTATTTGATTTTTAGAAGCATTTGACTCAACTTTTGTAGTAGGAATTACAAAGACACCACCGACAAAGCTTCTAAGGTCTTTTTGCTTTGAGACTCCATAATTAAATGTTGCTTTTTTTGTTGTATGGTGGGAATATTGGTAATTTTCTGTCTCGGTTTTAATAATGCGAATTCCTAAAGCCTTAACTGAAGTGCTAAAAACACTTTTTTCGGCAAAATAGGCTTGCTGACGTTTGTTGATTAAGCTAATATAATCTCTGGGTTCCCATTGCTTGTTGATCCTAACCCTAACCTGAAAGGATGGCACAACTAGCCAAGCTAATACTCCAATCCCCATTAAAAACACTAAGTATCCACCAACATTCGATGCAAGGCTAGCTGATTTAGAATTTTGTTGACTCATAGTTTTGTATCCTCTCTGTTTGTTGTAAAGATTTTAGTCAGGTAAATCTCAAGTGAATGCCGATTTGATATTGGTAATCGACTGTCATTATATTGCGTATAGTTAGTTTGGTGAGACCATTGGTATTGTGCCTTTACCGCAAGCAGTTTTACCATTTTCATAGGTGGGTTCCGCTGGTTGAATTCTACCGGTAAACTCAGTTTCGCAGAATATGAACGTTGTAGTTATTTCCTCTTGAGTAGCATTGGAAACAAACTTTTTTGGCGGAACAATAAAAACACCGCCGACATAACTTTTTAATTCGTTTTCCTTTGCTACTGCATAATTAAATGCTGCTTTCTTAGTGGCGCGAATTGAATACTTGAAAACTTTTGTCTCTGTTTTAAGGCTAATTCCCAAAGCCTTAACAGAACTGGAAAAAGCATTTTTTTCGGCAAAATAGGCTTGCTGACCTCGGCTCATTGATCTAACATACTGTATCCCTTCCATTTTCTTATATTTACATCCCTTGCAACCACCCAGAAATGATGGCAGAGCGATCGCGCCAATTACTCCAATGCCCATTAACAGCAATAAGCATCCGCAACCATTAGGTAAAATGCTAGCTGATTTAGAATCTTGTTGACTCATAGTTTTTTATCCTCTCTGTTGGTAGTAAAGACTTTAGTCGGGTAAATCTCAATTGAATGCCGATTTAATATTAGTAATCGACAGTCATTATCTTGGGTATAGTTAGATTATCTGGTCACTTGTGTTGTGCCTTTACCACAAGCAATTTTACCCTTTTGATAGGTGGGTTCCGCTGGTTTAATTGTACCGGGAGAATCAGCTTCGCACAATATGGACGTTGTAGTGATTTCCTCTTTAGCAGCATTTGGCTCAAAGTTTTTAGCAGGAACCAGAAAAACACCCCCGACATAACTTTTTAATTTTTTTTCCTTTGCTACTCCATAATTCAATGCTGCTTTCTTAGTGGCCCGAATTGAATACTTGAAATGTGTTGTCTCTGTTTTAATGCCAAGTCCTAAAGCATCAACAGAACTGGAAAAAGCATTGTTTTCTGCAAAATAGGCTTGCTGACCTTTGTTCATCGAGCTAACATACTGTTTTGCTTCGGGAATTCTGCAACTATGGCTAGTATTAAGAAATGATGGCAGAGCGATCGCGCCAATTACTCCAATGCCCATTAACAGCAATAAGCATCCGCAACCGCCATAAGCTGCATTGCTAATACTTGATTCTTGATATTTAGTCATGTTTTGTCTCCTTAAATGGTATATACAAGGCGAATTAAAGTCGGCGAGGCAGAGGCTCTGGATCTGCGTTACCAGGAAGAGCCTGGTAACGAGTAAAACGAGGAAATACTAATCTCTAAGCTCGCAGCTTATGTACTTCTTTCCGGTCAATAGATGTTGGCTGAATCACTTTACTGCCGATCGCAAAATCGCGCAATTCCACTCTCGTAAACTTCACACCCCAAGGATCTGTCGTTGTATCCAACTCTTCCACTAAAGCATTATTAATCTCATGTCGAGCCGTGTAGAGTTCCTCAACAGATAATTTAGCAAGGTGAGTCCGGATTGAAAGAATCAGCATATTTAACATCGCTTCCTTGAGATTCTGCACTTTGTAGGAAGCTTTTTCTAAGTCAATGATTCGCCAGTACACAATAAAATCAACGGTGATGGTCACCCGATCGCGCGTTGTGCATTCTTGCGGTGGCAAGTTTAAAATTTGCTCGCGCAGAGTTTGTTTATAGGCGACTTGCTCGACAAAGGGAATCAAAAACGTTATACCCGGTTCGAGTTTTTTTCGATCGTACTTTCCGAAAATTTCAACTAAAGCCTCATCTCCTTGACGGACGATTTTTACGCTGCTGGCTAAGGATACTCCGGTGATGGCAAGCAATACCGTCAAAAAATAGTGATACATAGTGAATCTCCTGGTAAATAGTTGACAGTTGACAGTTGACAGTTGACAGTTGACAGTTGACAGTTGACAGTTGACAGTTGACAGTTGATAGTGATTTCTTATTCCGCGAAGGCGGACTTTGTTTGACTAGAAGCGATTTCAACCGCCTAGTCATAAAAGAACTCAGATTTAGCTGTTGATGTGAATTAATCGGTCAGGTACAACAATCAGCGTGTTTCCTTCGCGGCGCAAAACGTAAACTTTTTGTCGGGGTGCGATCGCCCCTTGGGAATCTTCATTGCGGGCTTTCCACGAAGCCCCTTCATAAATCACCATTCCGGTTTCTCCGGGGAAAATTTCGGAGATTGTTGTCGCTTCCGTGGCTTCGGGAATGACAAACTTTTTGCGAACAATGAAAATCGGTCGAATCCAGATGCTCAGCGCGAGGGCTATCCCCATCCAGTAGAAGATTTGCCAGTCAAAATCTTCATACATTATGTTCGCCCAACTGAACTGAAATGCTACAGATCCTCTCCACAAAATAAATGATTCAATTAAAGCCGAAGCTCCCATCATTAGCACGTAAAACCTGTATTTTTGGGGCTGAGTTTTGATGATTAATAGCTCCAGCGCACTAATAACAACTCCGATTAGCAACCAGAATAGGGGCGGGGTGAAGGCGAAACCTGGTTGATTAGTGGCTGACGCCAGCGACCAAATTAGGATAGAATACACAATGCTTTTACCTCGTTTTGATGGGATTCAACTTTGTTATTTCTAATCAAATCAGGTGGCTATTTGAGTTGGTGACTGAGTTATTTGAAAATTCATCGACTTTTCATCGACTTTTCATCGACTTTAGGGGCGGTTGGCATTTATGATGGTTTCAGTGTTTTGATTGTGATAAGCAATGCCACGATCGCTAAGGGTGCGCGAAGAGTGCATTCGCGCAGTTAAATCCTGTCTCCTGAGAAATGGCTTTCCCAGTCAGAAAATCCTGGCTGAGGATTTAGGGATGGCCCAATCTACAGTCAGCCATTTTCTGAATGGCAAACCTGTGGATTATGCCAATTTCATCGAAATTTGTCGCGGATTGGGGCAGGAATGGCGCGATATAGCCGATTTTGAGGCGAATTCAGAGCCAGAGGAAGTAGTGCTGGTGAGGGCCAAAGTGGCGATCGTCCGTTGGCGAAGCCCTCGAAGAGGATCGACCTCACACAACACCCTTTCCCAGCAGTTACACCAAGCTTTGAGTGCGGGAGGCCACGAAGTCTTTTTTATTAACAACAGCAGCGACTCAGGCTCATATTTAAAGCGTTGCGATTATGTGCTGTTGCTGATTTCCGAAGAATCGGCTGCTAGCGAAATGGTATTGGAACAAGTACAGCTAGCCAAGGAATTGCACAATTTAATGGCTCACAAACCCGCAATTTTACCGATTTTAGTTGAATTAAATATACCGATTTCTTTTGATTTACTGAGCTATTTAGCAGGAATTCAGCCCTGGCTGTGGCGGGGTGTGGGCGACTCATTTAAGTTATTATCACAAATTTTAACCATTATCAAAGAAGGTCGCACATCGTTAACTGCCGACCATGAATTGGCTGTACAATGGCACGCAATTACTAGCACAAAACAGTCAATAATTCAACCCCTGCCAGCAGCGCCGCCAGAATTGCCGGGAGGACAAGTTGAAATAGCTTCTCGTTTTTATATCGATCGCCCTCCGATCGAATCCCGCTGTTACGAGACGATCGCCCAACCGGGAGCGCTAATCCGCATCAAAGCACCCAGACAAATGGGCAAAACTTCCTTGATGGCGAGGATTTTGCATCACGCAGAACAGCAAGGTTCTCGCACGGTAGCGCTGAGTTTTCAGCTAGCCAATCGGAAAATATTTGCTAACTCAGATACATTTTTGCAGTGGTTTTGTGCTAGCATCGGTCAAGAGTTAGGAATGCTGGAGCAGTTGCCCAAGTGTTGGGAATTAGCCGATTTGATTGGCAGCAATCAGTGCTGCAAGGCTTATTTTGAACAGTATTTGCTGTCAGAATCCTCAAAACCTCTGACGTTAGGCTTGGATGAGAGCGATCGCCTGTTTGAATCCCCGGAAATTGCTGATGATTTTTTTGGCTTATTGCGAGCTTTGCATGAAGAAGCAAAACGGCGCGATATTTGGAAAAAGTTTCGTTTGATTGTGGTGCATTCTACGGAAGTATATATTCCGCTGGATGTGAATAAATCGCCGTTTAATGTGGGTTTACCGATTGAATTGCCAGAGTTTAATTCCCAGCAAGTGCAAGATTTAGCAAAGCGGCACGGATTGAATTGGAGCGGGAATGAAGTTGCAGAATTGATGGGGTTAGTGGGCGGAAATCCTTATTTAGTGCGGCTAGGAATGTATCATATTTCGCGTCAAGATGTGACTTTGGATCGGTTAGTGAAAGAATCTGCAACTGAAGCGGGAATTTACAGCGATCATTTGCGGCGACATTTATGGAATTTAGAGAAATACTCGGAATTAATGGAGGCGATGAGAGAGATTGTGAGTGTTTCCCAGCCAGTTAGATTGAGGTCAGAATTGGGGTTTAAGTTAAATAGTATGGGGTTGGTGAAATTGGATGGAAATCATTGCATTCCGAGATGTCGGTTGTATCAGGAGTATTTTGGCGATCGGCTATAAGCCGAGAGAAACCGGGTTTCTGAGGAAAAATCTCAGGTTAATTGCCAAGTCTTGGCCAGAAACCCGGTTTCTGTCACAGGTGTGTGTTGCGTAAGTCCCAGAAAAGTCGATGAGAACTCGATTAAAACTCACTCAAGTTCTCAAATAGCCACGTGATTTAATAAAAATAGAGTAGAAGCAAGGCGGAGTAGGCGAGGTTTGCAAGCCCCACCGCACTCAATGGACTGGATGAAAACGACGCTAAAAATAACTTGCTTGTTTTTCTTGGCATCGACTGTTCGATTAGGCGATATTAGACAAGCTACGCCTGCACTCGCTGTTTGACTCTAGAATCCCCATGTGTTTACGCCGGGGAGTATGTCAATCACTTGAAAACTACTCTGCTAACACATTTGGACAACCACCATGCAGCTTAAAAAAAATCCTCAACTCGATGCACTCAACAAACAAGCAGTATCGACAACAACCAAGCACCTTAAGACAAACCCTCAACTCGATGCACTCGATAAAAAAGCGGAATCTTCAGAAAAAAATATTCTCCCTGACAAAAAACGTAAATCATGGGTAGGAATCTTACTGAGGATCACTTTTATTTACTTTCCTCTGGGCAGCATAATAGTTGGTGCGATCGCCCTCCCTTCTTTTATCGGTTGTGGTGGCGGGAATAAAGCGAAGCTATCAGAAGCTAAGCAATATGTTAGCTCAATGAACAAAGGTCAACAAGCAATATACGTCGAGGATGGCGCATTTTCCAATTCCGTTAATGCTCTGGGCCTCGGCATTAAAACTCAGACAACCAACTATAACTATTCAACCATATCTACCAAAAATGCTGCGTTTAGTTATGGTGTAGCCCGCAGCAATAATCTTACTAGCTATGTCGGGGCTGTATTTTTAGTACCTGTTTCCCAAGCAGCTAACAAAGAGATGACTACTGTATCCATTCTGTGTGCAGCAAATTCTCCTGGAAATACCCAACCGCCTGCTCCTATCCTTCATAAGGGTAATCCTGTCTGCGCTGCTGGTACAGAATCATGGCCTAAGTAAACATCGACATTAATGAGAATCTCATGTTACCTGAAATTGTCAAAGGCTTCATCATCTTAGCTTGCATCTTCATTCCCCTCGAAAGAATCTTTTCCTTGCACAAGCAAAAGATATTCCGTCTCGGATGGGCAACCGATGCCACATATTTTTTTACAGGTCACTTTATTGGCAGATCATGCGCTATTGTTGTGACTGTAATTTTGTCGCTGATAACTAATTTACTCAACCCGGAATTGCAAAGCAAAGTAGCCTCTCAACCTGTGTGGTTGCAGTTGGTAGAAGCAGTTATCGTTTCAGATATGGCATATTATATTGCTCACAGACTACTGCATGAAGTACCCTGGCTTTGGCAATTCCATGCAGTCCATCACAGCATTGAACACATGGATTGGTTAGCAGCAGTGCGGGTGCATCCCTGCGAGCAAATCTTTACTCAGATTTGCAAAATTATGCCTCTTTACTGGTTGGGATTTACTAAGGAGAGTTTGGTAGTTTATGCTCTTTATTCTGCGGCAATCGCTTTCTTAATTCATTCTAATATGAAATTAAAATTTGGCATCCTAAAATGGTTCGTAGCAACCCCACAATTTCATCACTGGCATCACAGTAAAATTCCCGGAATAAACAACAAAAACTTTGCTGTTCAGTTGCCACTGTTAGATTTGCTATTTGGCACTATCTATATGCCAGCGAAAAAAATGCCTCATCAATATGGAATCTCTGATGCTGTACCTGCTGGATATGTCGGACAAATATTTTATCCATTTTCAAGGATGATGAAAAATGCTAGACCTAAATTTCAAACAAAGTATTAATCGCTATTCTGGCCTGTTGCGGGTAAGTATGGGATTGGGATTGATTAGTCTTGGTTCTTTGAGTGCAGTTGCCCTATTTAATCACATGGATCTCATCACTTTTATCGCCAGTTTAAATACGAAACAAGTAACAGTTGCCCAGTTGCAGCAGGGTAAGTTGAAACCAGTGATTTTGATCGATGTGCGATCGCCCGAAGAATACGCGGAAGATCGCATCGGTGAAAGTCCCCTGGTTCCCATAATTGATATTGAGATGGGGTTCGGTGTCAAGCAGATTCAATCCATTGTAAAAGCTAGGGTTAGATCCGATCAACCTCAGCCAGTAATTGTACTTTATTGTGCCAGAGGAGGGCGATCGGTTAAAGCATACAAACAGTTGGAAAAAGTCGCTCGGTATTCCCAAGAATCGGGAGGAAATGAGACTAATAAGATTAAGGATATTAGCCTGAATGTTGTTGTCCTTTCAGGCGGTATCAAAGCGTGGCGGCAAGCAGTGCCGGCTCCAAAAGATGCCCAGATATTAGCTCCAATTACTTTGGGGAGTTTGATAAAGTCTCCGTCAGTCACCCTGCTTTCGGAATGAATCGCGGCAGTTGTGACCAAATAGATTTCTGTCAAATCTCTATCAATGGAAGGGTGTATCGTGCTGACAGATTAGCTATCTTCAAGAAAAGTAGCCATAATCCTCAGCAATCTGCAACGGTTGGCTGTTTTGGCAGGCAGCACAATAATTAGAGTTAGCATAACTTGATTCCATGCAAAACACGATAGAGATACTTCCTTCTTCAGACTCGCGCAGTCTTTCCAAAAAGCAATCCGTACTCCCAAATTATGAAGCAGCTGATCGCCAATTTGTCAATTTGCTAGAAGTCGAGGATTTAGACAAGACGGTGGCGGCAAAACCGTTACTTGTTAGCGATTTTGAAAGCGCGATCGCCTATGCAATTCAAGCAGCTTACCAACAGGAACCGGGCGATGAGGCAGCTCACCGCTTCTTGCAGCGCGTACTTTACCGCATCAACCGCCTCAACTTGTTTTGGTACGACGATTTGCGCCGCTACAACAATGAACGATCGCACTATTTGCGTTCGGTGCGCGATCGCATTGAGGAACCTTGGCAGCAGTGGGAACTGGCGCAAATCGACGTTGCAGCGTTGCAAAAATTGTCGGATGTCAAGCAAGCGCTGCGCGATCGCGCCGCGGCAGATGTCGATCCTCCGCTAACTGAGCTCGATCGCTACCAGCGGGAACAGATGACTGAAGAGGGATACAGACACCTGCTGGCGATCGCCTCTTTCGACGGTTTAGTGGAAGCCAGCCGCCTTTCTCGCATCCTCGGCGGTGCCGGCAACGAAATTCAGTGCACCCTTACGCGAGTGCTGATCGAAGAATACGGCGGCGGTCGCCTCCCCCGCAAGCATTCGACCTTTTTTGCCCAAATGCTGGCCGAATTCGACATGAGTACGGAACCGGAAGCGTACTTCGATTTAGTGCCTTGGGAAGTGCTCGCAGGCATTAATCACAACTTCCTGCTGACCGAACGCAAGCGCCATTTTCTGCGCTACAACGGCGGACTCACTTATTTTGAGGTGGCCGGGCCCGTCGCTTACCGCAATTATCTAGCCGCCGCCCAGCGTCTGGGCCTCTCGCACGCTGCGATGGGTTATTGGGAACTGCACATCAAAGAAGATGAACGTCATGGCCGCTGGATGTTGGATGAAGTGGCGATCCCGCTGGTTGATAGATACCCGCAGGACGCTTGGGAGCTGGTGTTGGGGTACGATCAGGAGAAGTTGATCGGCGATCGGGCTGCTGCTGCTGTGGTGCGATCGATCCAAACCGCAGAACGGAATTAACGGCGATATCCTAGGGTGGGTCAGAGACTGATGCACCCTAGATTTTGCACCGTTCTCAATAAGCCTTTTAGGAACAGGCAAGATGCCTGTTCCACAAGAAATACACTCTTTGTTGAACAGGCAAGATGCCTGTTCCACAAGAAATACACTCTTTGTGGAACAGGCAAGATGCCTGTTGCTGACAAGGGTGGAACAGGCAAGATGCCTGTTGCTGACAAGGGTGGAACAGGCAAGATGCCTGTTGCTGACAAGGGTGGAACAGGC